>DATCWB010000068.1:0-3613 GCA_036566625.1 Pyrinomonadaceae bacterium | reverse complement strand
AACGCATAAGATTTTCGCCATCAATTTGAGCGTCCGCGCCCGTGGAAGCGCGCCCGTTTCGGCGGGCAACAGGCGCGCTCTGTAATGCGCTGAAGCTTTTTCAGCCGCGAAGGAATTTTGCGAACTCCGATGACTCATAATCTCTTCAATTCACTACAACGCTTCGACGCGGGACAGTTCTACTCGCTGCCGCAACTGGAAAAAGAGGGCGTCGGCCCCATCTCCAAGCTCCCCGTCAGCATTCGCATCGTGCTTGAATCGCTGCTGCGAAACTTCGACGGCAAAAAGGTGGAGGAAGAAGACATCCGCGCGCTCGCCAACTGGCAGCCCCGTGCCGAGCGCACCGAAGAGATTCCTTTCATCGTGGCGCGCGTGCTGTTACAGGATTTCACGGGCGTGCCTCTGCTCGTAGACCTCGCCGCGATGCGCTCGGCGGTGGCGCGCATGGGGCGCGACCCGAAAATCATCGAGCCGCTCGTGCCCGTCGATCTCGTCATCGATCACTCCGTTCAGGTGGACGCGTGGAGCACGCCGGACGCACTTGAGCGAAACATGGAGATGGAGTTCAAGCGCAACCGCTCGCGCTACCAGTTTTTGAAATGGGGCACGCAGGCGTTCGAGAGTTTTCAGGTCGTGCCGCCAGGCATAGGCATCGTGCATCAGGTCAACCTCGAATACCTGGCGCAGGGCGTCATCGAACGCGACGGCGTCTACCTGCCGGACACGCTCGTCGGAACCGACTCGCACACGACGATGATCAACGGCCTCGGCATCGTGGCCTACGGCGTCGGCGGCATCGAGGCGGAAGCGGGCATGCTCGGCCAGCCCGTCTATTTTCTGACGCCCGATGTGGTGGGCGTGAACATGACCGGCTCTTTGCGCGACGGCGTGACGGCGACCGATCTCGTCCTGCGCGTGACGGAGATATTGCGCGCGGCGAAAGTGGTCGGGAAGTTCGTGGAGTTTCACGGCGAGGGCGCGGCGAGCATTCCGGCTTACGACCGCGCGACCATCGCCAACATGGCTCCCGAATACGGCGCGACCATCGGCTTCTTCCCCGTGGACGAAAAGACGCTCGAATATTTCCGCTCCACCGGCCGCAGCGAGGAACGCGTCGCGGCCATCCGCAGTTACTACGAGGCGCAGGGGATGTTCGGCATTCCGCGCGCGGGCGAGTGCCAGTATAGCCAGTTGATCGAGTTGAACCTCGCCGAGATCGAGCCGAGCGTCTCCGGCCCGAAACGCCCGCAGGATCGCATCGAGCTTTCCGACCTCAAAGAACGCTTCAACGATCTGCTGCAAAAGCCCGTCGGCGAGAACGGCTATAACAAGCGGCAGGAAGAACTCGACTCGCGCTTCCCCGTCAACCTGAGCGCGACGGAAGCGGCGGCCGCAGCCGGCGACAACGGCCGCTCGCTGCCCGTGCTGGCGGGAGGCGGCCATCAGGAGCCTGAGTCGGTCCCGCAGGGCGAAGGTCACACGAGTGAGAAGGACACGAGCGCGCTCACCGAGATTGAGATGATGAACAACCGCCCCACGCCCGACCGCGTGGAGGACGAAGACACGGACGCGAGCAAGCAGCCCGACCTTCACCGCAACGCCATGCTCGGCCACGGCGACGTGGTCATCGCCGCGATCACTTCCTGCACCAATACCTCGAACCCCAGCGTGATGCTGGCGGCAGGCATTCTGGCGAAGAAGGCCGTGGAGCGCGGCCTCGCGACGCAGCCCGCCGTCAAGGCGTCGCTCGCGCCCGGCTCGCGCGTCGTCACGGAGTATTACAAAAAGACGGGCTTGCAGCCTTACCTCGACCAACTCGGCTTCAACCTCGTCGGCTACGGCTGCACGACCTGCATCGGCAATTCCGGCCCGCTCGACCCGCGCATCGAAAACGTGATCAACGAGCACGATCTGATCGCGGCGAGCGTCCTGTCGGGCAACCGGAATTTCGAGGCGCGCGTGCATCAGAGCGTCAAGGCGAACTTTTTGATGAGTCCGCCGCTCGTCGTCGCCTTCGCGCTCGCCGGTCGCATCGACATCGACCTGACGACCGAGCCAATCGGGAAGGGCAAGCAGGGCGAGGACGTGTACCTGCGCGACATCTGGCCGACGCTCGAAGAGATCGGCGAGGGCTTGCGCGCCGCCACCGACCCGGAAGTCTATCGCAGTCTCTACAGCGACTTCGCCGAACAGAACCCGCTGTGGAACGAAATCCCGTCCGTCGCGGGCGACGTGTACGATTGGGACGAACACTCGACCTACATTCAGGAGCCGCCCTATTTCGAGAAGTTCGGCATGGACGCGGGCAAGTTTTGCGACATCAGGAACGCGCGCCCGCTCGCCATCTTCGGCGATTCGGTGACGACCGACCACATCAGCCCCGCGGGCGCGATCAAGCCCACCTCGCCCGGCGGCGTCTACCTGCAACTGCGCGGCGTACACGTTGACGACTTCAACTCTTACGGCTCGCGGCGCGGCAATCATCAGGTGATGGTGCGCGGCACCTTTGCCAACGTGCGCATCAAGAATTTGATGGTGCCCGGCACCGAGGGCGGCGTCACCTGCCTGCAACCCGTCAACCAGCAGATGAGCATCTATGACGCCTCCGTCCAGTATCAGGCGGCGGGCATCCCGCTCGTCGTCATCGCGGGGCAGGAATACGGCACGGGCAGTTCGCGCGATTGGGCGGCGAAGGGCACGCGCCTCTTAGGCGTGCGCGCCGTCGTGGCGCAGAGTTTCGAGCGCATCCACCGCAGCAACCTCGTCGGCATGGGCGTCCTGCCCTGCCAGTTCAAAGAAGGCACGAACGCGAAGACGCTCAATCTCGACGGCACGGAAATCTTCGACATCACCGGCCTCGATTCCGACGAGATCAAACCGCGACAGGACGTGACGCTCGTCATCCGCCGCCAATCGGGCGAGACCGAAGAAGTGCCGCTCACGCTGCGCATTGATACGCCGATTGAGATTGACTACTACCGCCACGGCGGCATTCTGCCCTTCGTGCTGCGGCAACTCATCACGCAACAGTGACGCTTATTTTGTTCACTGTCGCAGGGCTGTTCCTCCTGCTCTTTGTGGCCTACGACGTGTACGCCACCATCCTCGACGCGAGCGGGCGCGCCGGCCCGCTCAGCGGTTGGTTGAATCGCGGCGTCTGGGCTGTGGCGCGCACGCTCGCCTTCCGCTTCTCGCGCAACCGACGCCATCGCCTGCTCAATCTCGTCGGGCCGATGTTGATGCCCACCCTCATCATCCTCTACCTGCTGTTGCTCGTCGGCGGCTTCGCGCTTATCTACCTGCCGCGCATGCCCGCCGAATTCAACGTCGATCCGCCGAGGGACACCGCGCACTGGATCGAGTCGCTGTATTTCAGCGGCGTCACGCTCACCACGCTCGGCTATGGCGACATCACCCCGCGCACGCTCTTTACGCGCTTCTTCGCGCTCGTCGAAGGCGCGAGCGGCTTCGCCCTGATCTCGCTCGCCGTGACGTACCTCATCACGGTCTACAGCGCGCTCGAACGCAAACGCGTCATCGCGCTCTCCCTCTACCATCAGGCGGAAGCGGGGGCGGATGTGGCGGGGTTCATCGCACACCATTTCTTCGCCGG
>DATCWB010000067.1:0-39895 GCA_036566625.1 Pyrinomonadaceae bacterium | reverse complement strand
GTGCTTCCAGTCGTGTGCCGGAGAGCCAATGTCTCTGCCAGTTGGCGAAGTCGGCGTACTGGACGGGGAGCGGGGCCAGCGGTGAGGGCGAGCCGGCGTGAAAGGCGGTGTAGAGAGCGGAGAGTTCTTCGATGAGGATGGTGGAAGACCAGCCGTCGCCGGAGATGTGATGGAGTGTAAGGAGGAGGATGGAGTCGGAGTCTGACAGGCGCAGCAGGCGCGCGCGCACCAGCGGCGCTTGCGACAGGTCGAAAGGTCGTTGCGCCTCTGCGCTCGCCAGCCTGAACGCGCACTCTTCGCGGGCTTCAAGGGGCAGGCTGCGGAGGTCGGCGACGGGCAGCCCGACGTGTACCTGCGGCACTATGATCTGGACGGGTTCGCCGCCGTTTGAAGCAAAGCAGGTGCGCAGGGATTCGTGGCGGCGCACCACTTCGTTAAGACTCTGTTGCAGTGCCGCCACTTGAAGCGCGCCCCTCAGGCGTATCCCCGCGGGCAGGTTATAGGAATGGCTTCCCGGTTCAAGCTGGTCTAAGAACCATAATCTTTGCTGCGCGAAGGAGAGCGCGAAACCCTTCGCGTCGTCGTCGCGCGCGAGAATCTCGATAGGGCTGAGAGCTTGGGCTTCCAAGCGCGGCGCGTCGGAAGCAAGCGTCTCGGCCTCGCCGCTTACGGGCAACGTATCCTGCCGGGAATCCATTGCCCCCGCGAAAGCATCTTCGCCGCATAACCTGATGATGGCTTGGCGATGATGTCGCTCGCAGTGGTCGGCAAGAGCGGCAATCGTGGGCGAGTTGAAGATCACAACCACCTGAACCACTTCTCCCAACCGCTCCTGAAGCTTGTTGACGAAGATCGCTGCGCGGATCGAGTCGCCGCCGAGGTCGAAGAAATTATCGTGGACGCCGATTCTTTCCAACCCGAAGCTCTCCGCCCACATCGCGCGTAGAAATTCTTCGACGGGCGTGCGCGGCGCGACATAGCCCTGCTCGGGTTCGACGCGTTCAAATTCGGGAGCAGGCAGCGCGCGCCGGTCGAGCTTGCCGTTCGGCGTCAGGGGCAGCCTTTCCAGCAGCACATAGGCCGTCGGAACCATATAGTCGGGCAATCTCTGCCGGAGATATTGACGAAGCGCGGCGGCGTCCAATTTCAAGTCGCCCACGGCCACCACGTATGCCGCCAGCCGCTTGCTCGCGTGACGAACCTCGCCGTTTCCGCCCACCGCTCCGCCCGGCGCGTCTTCAACTTCGTGCCCCACTACCGCAACCTCTCGCACCTGCTCATGGCCGAGCAGCGCGGCTTCGATCTCGCCCAACTCGATGCGATACCCGCGCACCTTCACCTGCTGGTCGATGCGCCCGAGGAATTCGATCTGCCCATCTGCGACATGGCAAGTGCGGTCGCCGCTCAGATACATGCGCGCGCCGCTTTCGCTGCTGAACGGGTCGGGGATAAATTTTTCGGCGGTGAGCGCGGAATGGTTCAGGTAGCCGCGCCCCACTCCGCTGCCGCCGATGCAAAGCTCTCCGGGAACGCCGACCGGAGCGAGTTGCGCGGCGCAGTCGAGGATATACGTCTTAACATTCGCCAACGGCCGCCCGATCAGTGGACGCACCTGCGCCGCCTGCACTTGGCAGAGCGTCGCATCAACGGTGCATTCCGTCGGGCCGTAGACGTTATAAAAGCGGCGTTCGGTCTGCGCGGCCATCTGCGCCCACGTCGCTTCGTCCAGAGCTTCGCCGCCGACGAGCACGATGCGCGGTGCGAAGCCCTGTGTTTCTCGCCCCGGCGCGAACAACAGCTTCAACTGCGAGGGTGTGCAGTCGAGCGCGTCCACCCGATGCTCGTTCAGGTAAGACAACATGCGCGCGCGGTCGAGCCTCACCGATTCGGGCACGATGCAGAGCGTATGGCCGCCGAGGAGTTGGATAATCTGCTTCACCGAAGAGTCGAAGGCGAGCGGCGCGTTGACGCTCACGCAAATGGGCGACGACTCGCCCGCGTAGGCCGTGCGTGCCAGGGCATGCGATAAATTGACCACCGAACGATGTTGGATTGCGACGCCTTTCGGTCGTCCCGTCGAGCCGGAGGTGTAGATCACGTAGGCCAGATTTTCCGCCGACGCATCGAGGCGCGGATTCCGGCGGCTCTCCCGCTCGATTGTTTCCCATTCAACGTCGAGACACACGACGCGCGCGCCGGTCTCCCCGGCGACATCGGCCAGCGACGCCTGCGTCAACAGGACGGGTGCCGCCGCGTCCTCGATCATGTAGCGCAGGCGTTCGCGCGGATATTGCGGGTCGAGCGGCACGTATGCGCCGCCCGCTTTGAGAATGCCGACGAGCGCGACGATCATCTCGACGCCGCGTTCCAACAGGATGGCGACGCGCGTCTCAGCCCCCACGCCCGCCGCTCTCAGGTAATGCGCCAACTTGTTCGCACGCGCGTTCAACTCTCGATAGGTCAAACGCGTCTCTTCAAAGACGAGCGCAACGGCGTCGGGCGCAAGTTCCACCTGACGCTCGAACAACTCTTGAATGCAAACGTTTGAAGGATAGACGACGCCGGTATCGTTCCAGTCGTCAAACCGCTCCTGCTCGGGCAAAGTCAACAGGGGCAGAGCGGAGATGCGGCGCGAGGGGTCGGCGACTGTGGTTTGAAGCAGCGAGACGAAATGCCCGGCGATGCGTTTCGCCGTTTCGTTATCGAAGAGGTCTGTGCTGTATTCGAGCCTGCCCGTCAATCCGTCCGCACCTTCGAGCAGGGAGAGGGTCAGGTCGAATTTCGCCGCCGCGCGCTCCGGCGCAAGCACCTGTAAGCGCAAACCGGGAAGTTCGAGTTGCTCGACCGAACCGTTTTGCAGCGCGAACATCACTTGAAAGAGCGGCGTGCGGCTCAGGTTTCGTTCGGGTTGCAGTTCTTCGACCAGACGCTCGAACGGCACATCCTGATGAGCGAATGCGCCGAGCGCGTCGGTCTTCACGCGTTTGAGCAGACTGGAAAAAGATGGGTCGCCCGCGAGGTCTGCGCGCAAGACCAGCGTGTTGGCGAAGAACCCGATGAGTCCTTCGGTCTCGCTGTGGTTGCGGTTGGCGATGGGCGAACCGACGAGGAGGTCGGATTCGCCGGTGTAACGTTGGAGCAGGATTTGGAAGGCCGCGAGCAGCGTCATAAACAACGTAACGCCTTCGCGGCGACCCAGTTCGCGCAGGTCTTCCGTCAGACGCGCAGGGAAGGCCACAGTCACGGCCGCGCCTTGAAAACTTTGCACGGCGGGGCGGGGTCTATCGGTCGGCAAATCCAGAATTGTGTTGGCTCCGGCCAATTGCCGTTTCCAGTAAGCGAGTTGTTCGTCGAGCGCATCACCCTGCAACCATGCGCGCTGCCAGACGGCATAGTCCGCATACTGCACCGGCGGTTCGGCGAGAGGCGAAGGCTGCCCGGTCGTGAAAGCCTCGTAGAGAGCCTTCAACTCCATGACGAGCACTTTCGTTGACCATCCGTCCGTGATGATGTGGTGCATCGTCACGAGCAGGACGTGTTCGGTCTCGCCCGTTCGCAGCAGCTTCGCACGGAGCAAAGGGTCTCGGGTGAGGTCGAAGCCGCGCCTGGCCTCCGCGTCGAGATATTGCTGCCAAAGCTGCTCGCGCTCTACGGTCTCGTGCGCGTCGCGCAAGTCCAGCACGGCGAGCGGTGTGGCGGCGGCGGGCGCGATGCGTTGCACCGGCTCGCCGTTCGCGAGGGGAAAGTTGGTACGCAACGCTTCGTGGCGTCTGACGATCTCCGCCAGCGCGCCCTCCAGCGCCGCGACGTTCAGCGCGCCTGTCAGGCGCACGGCGGCGGGCATGTTGTAGGCGGCGACGCCCGATTCCAACTGATCCAGAAACCAGAGACGTTGCTGCGCGAAAGAGAGCGGCAGGCCGCCTTCCCTGACGGCCGGCGCGAGCGGCGGGCGGGACTGTAGCGCGTCGCCTCTCAACTCCGTCTCGACGTGCGCCGCAAGCTCCGAAATGGTCGGCGATTCAAACAGACGGCTGAGCGGCACTTCGACGCCGAACGCCTCGCGCAGGCGGCTCGCCACCTGCGTCGCCAACAGCGAGTGGCCGCCGAGTTCAAAGAAATTGGCGTTCGTGCTGACACGCCTCGCCTTCAAGACCTCCGACCAGATGCCCTCTAAAACCTCTTCGACGGGCGTCCGGGCGAAAACGAAACTGTCATCCGTCGCTAATTCTGAAAGTTCGGGCGCGGGCAAGGCGCGGCGGTCTAGCTTCCCGTTCGGCATGAGCGGCAAACTCTCAAGCGAGACGAAGGCAGAGGGCATCATATAGCCCGGCAGACGCTTCCGCAGAAAGCGGCGCAACTCGACGCCCGACGGCTGTGCGTTCCTACGGCCTACCACGTAAGCCACGAGACGCACCTCCCCCGCTCCGCTTCCGGACGCCACCGCCACGCATTCGCCGACCGACGGGTGCGCGCGTAGAGCCATCTCAAGCTCGCCCAATTCGATGCGGAAACCGCGAAGCTTCAGTTGCTGATCGATGCGCCCGATATATTCGACATTACCATCGGCAAAATAACGTGCGGCATCCCCTGTGCGGTAAAGCCGCGCGCCCGGCTCGCCGCTGTAAGGATGCGGGATGAACTTCTCGGCCGTTAAATCCGGGCGTTGATGATAGCCGCGCGCCAGTCCGCTGCCGCCGATGTGCAGTTCTCCGACTACTCCGATGGCCGACGGGCGCAAACGCTCGTCGAGCACGTAGAACTGCGTGTTCGAGACGGGGCGTCCGAGCGGCACGCTGCGCCGCGACTCTCCGCGCTCGCATAACCAGAAACCGGCATCAATGCTCGACTCGGTCGGGCCATAGAGATTGCACAACTGCGTGTTGGGAAGCCGCGCAAAGAACTGCTCCTGCAAGCCCGTCAACAACTCTTCGCCGCCGCAGAAGACGCGCCGCAGCGTGCGGCAACTCTCCAGCCCCGGCTCGCTCACCAGCATTGACAGCAGCGAGGGCACGAGTTGCAGCGTGGTGATCTGCTCGGCGGCGATGACGGCCGACAGGTAAGCCGGGTCGCGGTGTCCGTCGGGACGCGCCATGACCAGACGCGCCCCGGCCATCAGGGGCGCGTAGAATTCCCAGACCGAGGCGTCGAAACTGATGGGCGTTTTCTGCAACACGCTATCGGCCGCGTCGAGCGGGAAACGCTCGTGCATCCACAGCATGTGGTTGCAGATGGCGGCGTGCGAAATGGACACGCCTTTGGGATTACCCGTCGAGCCGGACGTGTACATCACATAAGCGCAATTGTCGGGCGCGACGGCTGACGGCGCGGGGGCGTCGCTGTGACGCGCGATTACCTGCCAGTCCGCGTCGAGACAGACAACCTCGCGCGACGCATCTTCCGGTAGGTGCGCGCGCATCTTCCGCGTGGTCAGCACAACGCGCGCTCCGGCATCGGCGAGCATGAAGGCGACGCGCTCGGCCGGGTAAGTCGGGTCGAGCGGGACGTAGGCGGCTCCGGCTTTCAGCGTCCCGAGGAGCACGACCACCATCTCCACGGAGCGTTCCAGATAGACGCCGACCAGATGATCAATTCCCACGCCGCGCGCCGCACGCAGGTAGTGAGCCAGCTTGTTGGCGCGCCGCTCCAACTCTCGATAACTCAACTGCTCATCCTCGAACACGACGGCGACCGCGTCAGGCGTGCGCGCGGCCTGCGCTTCAAACAGTTGGTGCAGGCAAACGTCGAGCGGGTAGTCAGCCCCGGTTGCGTTCCAATCGAAAAGCGTCTGTCTCTCTTCGGCTTCCGACAGCATGGAGAATCGTGCGACGGTTTGCGCCGGGTCGGCGACGATGCCGGAGAGCAGATTTTGAAAGTGAGTTGCGAGGCGTTCGATGGTGGAAGCGTCGAAGAGGTCTGTATTGAATTGCAGGGAGGCGGCCAGCCCGCCGTCCAGTTCCGCCATCAGCAGCGTCAGGTCGAACTGTGCGACCTGATGTTGCAGCCTGACGGGTTCGAGCGAGAGTCCGCCGACCCGCAAAGAAGCATTCGCCTCGCCGAGCGCAAGCGCGGCCAGCCCCTGCGCGTCGCCCGCCAGCCCCTTCTCTAAAACAAACATCGTCTGGAACAGGGGCGAATGGCTCGCATCTCTGGCCGACTGCATGCGCTCTACCAGCAGCGCGAAAGGGTATTCCTGATGCTCGAAGGCGGCGAGCGCCTGCGTTCGCACCTGGTCGAGCAACTGCTCGAAGGTCTGGTCTCGTTCGATCCGCGCGCGGAGCACGATGGGGTTGACGAAGTAGCCGACGAGCGGCGAGAGGTCTGCGCGGGTGCGCCCCGAGGTGGGCGAGCCGATGGCGAAATCCTCCTGCCCCGTGTAGCGGTACAGAAGCGCCTCGAAGCCCGCCAGCAGGGTCATGTAGAGCGTAGCCCCGTGTGCGCGTCCGAGAGTTTTGAGTTGTTCCGTCAGTGCGGCGTCCAGCCTGAAGTGGTATGAACTGCCGCGATAAGTTTGGACGGGCGGTCGAGGCCGGTCAATCGGCAGGTTCAGCGTGGGCGGCTCGACGGCCAACTGTTTTTGCCAGTACGCCCAGAGCCTTTCGCCTTCCGCGCTCGCCAGTAGCTCCGACTGGCGGCTCGAATAGTCGGCGTAACGCGAGGCGAGCGGCGGCAAATCCGGCATCACGCCGTTCAAAGCCGCGTCGTAGGCCACGCCCAGTTCACGTATCAGCACGCCGATAGACCAGAAATCGGCGGCAATGTGATGCACGACGAGGAGCAGAATGTGTTCGGCGGCGGAGCGTTCAAAGAGACGCACGCGCAGCAACGCGCCGCGCTCCAAATCGAATGGGCGATGCGACTCTGTGGCGAGCCGTTCGTGCAACTCGGTTTCGCTCCACGCGGCGGCGTCTTCAATCTGAAAGTCGAGGGCGATGTTTTCCCGCACGCGCTGGCGTGGCTCGCCGCGCACGGCGTCGAACGAGGTTCTGAGCGCGGGGTGACGCTCGAACAGCGTCTGAAAAGCCGCGCGGAACAACGTCACGTCCAGCTTGCCGCCGATGCGCGCCGCGCCCGCCATGTTGTAGGCGGGGCTTTCGGGAGCGAGTTGGTGCAGAAACCACAGAGCGCGCTGGCCGTGTGATAGTGGTTGCCCGTCGTTTTCCGTATCCGCCGGGGAAACTGTTTGCGCCGCGCCTTCGCTCGTCCGCAACTGCTCGCACGCCTGTCGCGCCAGTTCCGCGATGGACGGACTCCGCAGCAGGCTGACCATCGGCACGACAACGCCCAGGTTCGCTTCGAGCTTGTGCGCCAACTCGATGGCCGCCAGCGAATCGAGGCCGAAACTATCGAGCGTTTGATTAACGTCAATCGCCGCCGCATCGCCCCCGAGCGCGACGACCAACTGCGAGACGAGCCATTCTTCGATCTCTTCCGCGCGCTCGAAGTTTATGACCGGGGAGGCGATGGTTGATTCGTCGGCGGAGGCGGGTGCGCTGCTCCAAGCGGCGACCACGTCGAGTCCCCCCGCAAGAAATTTCGCGCGGCAGGCATGACGCTGCAACTTGCCGCTCGAAGTCTTCGGGATGCTTCCCATTTTAATCAGCACGACCGAGTGCGCCTGTACCTCGTGCTGTTCGGCAACCCTTCGACGGATGGCTTCGATGGCCTCGTCGGCGTTCGCGTGGCGCGTGCGTTCGATCTCCTGCACGATGACGAGTTGCTCTTCACCGTCCGCCTCCGCGCCGAAGGCCGCGACGCTGCCAGCGCGCAGCGCCGGATGGCTCAGTTCCGCCGTCAGCTCGATGTCCTGCGGGTAATGGTTAAGCCCGCGAATGATGATTAAATCTTTGAGACGGCCGGTAACGTAGAGTTGGGCGTCGTGGATGAACCCGAGGTCGCCGGTTCGCAGAAACTCGCTTCCATTCTCTCCCGCGAGCTTCGCGCGGAACGTGCGCTCCGATTGTTCGGGGCGATTCCAGTAACCCGCGGCGATGCTCTCGCCCGACACCCAAATCTCGCCGATCTCCGCGGGCGCGCACGCGCCGAGCGATTCCGGGTCAACGATAACGACCTTTTCTCCCCCGTTGGTTTCGCCGCAGCCGACGAGCGTCCGCGCATCTTCATCGGCGGGCGAGGCCGGTTCGACCCGGTGGCGTTCGAGCGCGGTGCGGCTGAAGGTTTGCGCGGTCGCCCCGTTTGCCTGCGAGATGCCGGAGACCAGCAACGTGGCCTCGGCCAGACCGTAGCAGGGATGAAAGGCTTCGCGCCGAAAGCCGCACGAAGCGAATGTTTCGGCAAATTTTTCGAGCGTATCATGTCGAATCGGCTCGGCTCCGTTGAAGGCGACGCGCCAACTGCTCAGGTCGAGCGCGGCGCGTTGTTCGGCGGAAGTCTTACGCACACAAAGCTCGTAGGCGAAATTGGGGCCGCCGCTCGTCGTCGCGCGGTAGCGTGAGATGGCTTGCAGCCAGCGCACGGGACTCTGGAGGAAAGCCGTGGGCGACATCAGTATGCTCGGCGCGCCGACGTAGAGAGGTTGCAGCACGTTTCCGATCAAGCCCATGTCGTGATAGAGAGGCAGCCAGCCCATGATGACCGCTTCGTCCGTCTGCCCGAAGACCTGCCTGATCATCGCCTCGTTATGCAGGATATTGGCGTGGCTGACCATGACGCCTTTCGGCTCGGCGGTGGAGCCGGACGTGTACTGGAGAAACGCCGGCGCATCGGCCTTGAGCGACGGTTCGCGCCACTCGCCGGCGAGCGTGAGCGCGGCGTCGTCGGTCGCCAGCCATCGCAGAGAGCCGAAATCATTGCTCCCGGCAAACAGACTTTCGACCCGCGCTAGCGTCTGCACGGTCGTCAGCGCGACGCTCGCCTGCGCGTCCGTGGCGATCACCCGGAGTCTCTCCTGCCCGCGATTGAGACGGGGCGGATAGGCGGGGACGGCGACCACTCCGGCATACATGCACCCGAAGAATGCGGCGATGTATTCCAGCCCCGGCGGGTACACCAGCAGGGCACGCGCCCCCGGGGCGCAATGCTCTTGAAGCAAAGCGGCGATGGCTCGCGCCTGCGCGTCCAACTCGGCGTAAGTCAGATGGGCTTCTTCCGCTTCCCCGTCGAGGAGAAAGGTATAAGCTCGCCTGTCCGGCTGGTTCGACGCTCTTTTTTGCAGGAGGTCAACTAAAGTGAAAGCCATGTGTGTGGACGCCATGTCGGTGCGAGTCGCTTGCGCTAAAGCGAGGGGAATTTTGTCGGAGGCCGCCGTGGGGAAAGGATGGGGAGCGTTTTCAGGAAGCCTGAGCGCGCCGGTTTGAATACTGTAGGAGCTTGGCCTCGTAAATGCCCGCGAGGTGATTGATGTGCGCGATGCTGCGGGTGTCGGGCAAAACTTTCAGGCTCTCGCTCGTCTCTTTAAAGGTGCTGCCGCAATCGTTGTAGTATTGCATCAAGACCTCGAAATACGGGTGGCGACGGATGGCGGCGAACGGGAAACCGGCGATGCGCTCGAACCGTTTGTAGTTGATTCCCATCTCGGTCAGAACCGCCGCGCTCATCAGGAATGAGAGTTGTTTGTCGGGCTGCGCCGGGGTGAAAACTTCACAATATTCAAAGTCGATGGGGTTCTTGATGAAGTTGTGCAAATCCGACTGGTTCTTGAGGAAGCGATGACCGAGGATCGAGTATGCGCCGCTGCCGAAACCGACGTAATCGCCCTGTAGCTCGAAGTAGTACATCTCTCCGCTGAAGTAATACTTCGGGTCTTTGGCGAAGTAGAAGGTGGCGTATTCGTGATAGCCGGCCTCTTCAAACATCTCTTTGGCGCGCAGGTAAGTTTTCATCATCTTGTCGATGTGAACGCGCTCGCGGTAGCCCGCGACGCTCTGTTGCGCCATGATCGTTCGCGGGTCTGGACGGTAGACGTAAACCGAGACGTGCGGCGTATCGAGTTCGATGGCCTGACGCACCGAAGCCTCGAAGGTTTCCATCGTCTGTCCGGGCATGGCGGCGATCAGGTCTAGATTGAAATCTTCAAACCCGGCGCGCTGAATCATACGCACCGCCTCGATGGCCTGCGCGGCGGAATGCGACCGCCCCGCGTGGCGCAGTTCGACATCATTGAACGACTGCACGCCCATGCTGATGCGCTCGATGCCGGTCGCCCGTATGGCATTGAGTTTTTCCTGACTCAGGGTTTCGGGACTCGTCTCCATCGCGTGCTGTTGGAGCGAAGATAGATCGAATGATTCCCCGATAGTCGTGACGATCTGTGCGATCTGTTCGGCGTCGAGTTTCGAGGGCGTGCCGCCGCCCCAGTAGATGAATTTCGGCGTATAACCGATTTTGGTCAACTGCGGCCCGTAAGAGCGAATCTGCTGGCATAACGCCTCGACATATTGCTGGCTGAGTCCCGACGCGCCGGTCAATTGACTGACGGGAATATCGGCCACCCAGTCGCAGAAAGAACACTTCGAGCTGCAAAATGGGATGTGGATGTAGATCAGCAATTCTTTGTTTTCGGCCATCCTCAAAGCAATGTCGACATCGTTCAGCATCCGTGCTCCGGGTAGGGATTGAATTCCGGCTGTCATGTGTGTCTCCTTAAATTGCGCGGGTTAGATTGGCTGTAGGTTTGTCGAGCGGCGCGCGAGGACGGATTGAGAGAGAGCCTTGCGGGAGTGGCGCGCGAATCAGGCCGCCGCGCCGTCGCGTGCCTGATTGAATGAAACAATCAGATCGAGATCGTCCTGCGCTTTGAACTTCAAGACGTTCGCGCAGAAGTTTTTCCACTCGGGGCTGATCTCGTCGAAGACGATGTTCTCGTTCTCCCACATGGAGGCCGTCACCCTGAAGTTCTGGTGCAGATACAACATCGCGTCGTCGCCCTCGTCGCCAATTTGCCCCGCTGCTTCGACGCTCCCCTTGATCTTCTGCTCGTGCCAGCCGGGAAACTGTTCGAGTTCACTCTGCTGATAGGCTCGGCAGTATTTTCGTTCGGGTCGGCTGATTTTTTCGCCCTCGCTGCCCTCTTCGGCCTCTTTCAAAAGTTTGGCCGCTTCCGCATGACCGCCCGCGAGGGCGATCAGGTAGGGCGTCCGTTGATCGCGTCCGACACGCGTCACATCCGCGCCCTTTTCCAACAGCAGCCTGATCGTCTCGACGTTGCCCTTGCCTGACGCCCAGTTCAACGCCGTCCAGCCGTGCTCGTCCTGCTCGTTGATGTCCGCGCCGCCCGCCGATAACTCGGCGATTGCCGACGGGTCGCCGTTCTTGACGGCCTCGATTAATGTTAAATCACTCATCTCAAGCACTCCTTTTCAAATCCCTGTAACTTTTCGTTTCGCGAGCCGCAAGGCAAAGCAGACGGCGCGGCGTTTATACTCTTTCGAGTTGTGCCTGCCCCGCCAGCGTCTCCAGATTGATGTCGGCGATGCAGCGAACCTTCACGTAATTGAGCGTCAGCCCGCCCTCCAGATGCACCGTGCCGGTCTGTTTCTCGAAATCGGCCTGTTCCATGTCCATTGCGTCGCCGTCGAGCTTCACTCCAAGCTCGGTCGTGCCGCGCGTTTCGGTGAACCTGAGATGCAGATGCCCCTGATCGATGCGTTCCTTGAGCGCCTGCACGCTCTTCTCCGGTCGCAAGCTGACCTCAACCGGGCTGGCCGCTTTGGATAGACGACTGATGATGTCTTCTTCTTCTTCCGCGCCGGTTCCCGCATCCTCGTCCGCAGCCTCGACCGGCGTCGGATTCAGCACAGCCTCTTCCATCTTCCGGCGCAGGCTGAGCGGGCGCATATCCGTCCAAACCTCTTTGATGTATTCGAGGCATTCGGTCTTCAGGCCGCTCTTACCTGCGTCGTTCCAGCCAAGCGGGTTTTCGCGGTCGGCCGCCCAGATTGAATACTGCTCTTCGTGGTTAACCACTACTTTGTAGATGGCCGCAGCTTCTCTGTCGGTATCTTGCCAACTCATATTCTGACTCCTTGTGTGTTGTTAGAGGATGAAAGCTTCGTTCAAAGGCCGCGCGCTCAAGCCTCACGCTCGGGCGCATCGTTCGGTGCATGCGGTTTTTGATTGACGGCCGGCGGGCGCGATGAAGATGAACTGTCGGCTACATTCGCGGGCGGAAAGCCGTCTGCTGCGTCGAGACGTTCTGGAAGCAGATAGAGCTACCGCACCTAAGGCCGATGTGGCTGGTTAGTGTTTGAAGGTTTGAATCTGAGTTGACGGGGAACGCGGTGGCGCGATAAGACACACGCCTACCCGGACGGCGACGAGGCCGCCGTTCTCGGAACATTCCACCTATCCTCAGCTATATGTTTAAGACAGAACCAGGCGTGACTACCGGTAGAGACAACAGTAGAAACATGACTTACATCTACCCGGCCTTCGACCTTGAAGCGAGTGCAGCCCGCGTGTCCTTCATCTGCCCGGCGGATCGAGAATTAAAAACTCGTCGAGGCAAGTTCGCATATCGATTCTTCCTCGCACATGCAGGCGGCGTTGATTTACATTAATTACATTTCGCTCAAGGGTGGTCATCCTATCCGACATAGGTTCTTCCTGTCATTAACCTTCATCAACGCTGTTCTTGACCTACATCAAGGCCGTTGATGATGTAAATCAATCGCCCGCCGGCGAGCGCGCAGGCGTGCCGGAATTCATGTAGTCGAGGTTCAACTGGCTGCGCAGCCGTCTCACATCGGAGATATGAATCCAGCCTTTATCCCTTTGCACGATGCCTTCCAACTGCATCTCCTTCAACAGACGGCTCAGGTGTTCCGGCGTGACCGCAATCAACTCGGCCAACTCCCAGTGCTTGAGCGGCAGTTGCAGTTGAATCTTTGTCTCCCCGGCCTTGAGACCCAGTGTGGAGATGAGTTGCGAAAGCAACTGTTCGAGGCGGTGGCGGGCTGAGCGACATCCGAATCCGACGAGCTGCGAGAGCTGGTCGTACAACTCGTAACTTTGCACCTGCTGAAAGTGCCATGCAAACTCGCTGTCATGGCGCAGCAAATTCAGGAAGAAAGGGGCGGTGATGCGCCGTAGCTGGCAACCCGTCAGGGTCTCGGCCGAAAAGCCGTGTTTTTTATTGAGGATCACCGCCGACGCTCCGATGACCCAATTCGGTGTGCGCAACCCCACGACAAGCTCCTTGCCGTTTCCCTCGATGTGCGTAAGTTTGACGAGGCCGGCCTCAATCAGATAAACCTCGTGCGGAAGCGTATCCTGCTTAAATAACCCGATCCCGGCCGGGTATTCCTGTGCGGGGGCGAGGTTGGAAACCTGTTCCCAGCCGCCGCTCATCACCGATGGCGACCACCCGTTAACCGGCCGGGAAACTTCATTGACACGTTCCATAATTCGGATTCCTTTATTCATGAACTATGGCGCGCCTTAATCCACCGCGCTCCACGGTTCGCAAACCTATATCGCCTGTGCGGGTCGCAGTCTCGAACTAAACTATTCGCATGCCCGGGGCGTGTCCCGGCAGCGTCCACACAAATTCAACCGACCTTCTGCAAATACTCTCTTTCAATTTCAAGATGACCCTGATAATTGATGGCCGTCAGCAGGAGCCTGACTCGCTCGCTCTGATCAACCTCACGCTCGAAAATCCCGATAAAGTTTTTTAGCGGCCCCGCTTTAATCAACATTCGGTCGCCGTACTTCAGCGTCTCCCCGATTTGGATGCACTCGTTTTCGCCCACCTGAAGTTGCATCATTTCAATGATGGCGTCGTCAACCGGGGCGGGATGGCCGCCGAAGCCGACCACGTCGGAAACCCCGCGCGTGTAGCGGACTTTGTGCCACAAGGCTTCAAGGTTGAAACGGGCGAAGATGTAGCGCGGGAAAAGAGGTCTGATGACGAAGGTGGACGCGCCGGTAAAGGGATTTACGCGGCGGGCTTTTATCTTAGGAGCGAAGGTTTCTAAATGCCAGGCGCGGAGATTGCTGTCGGCTCGCTGCTCATGATTGGGAAGGGTGTGGACAACATACCAACGAGCAATTCCCTCAATATTTTCACTACTCATCGCAGACCTCTACCTTACTTTCAGGTAATTAGTTGCAGCCGAAGGCAGTGGAGCCATCCGATGTCGGCCACAGGTAGACTAAAACAGCGTAAATTAACTTAATCCAACTCTTGAAATTTCGCTGTTGTCTGCGCTAAGATGTGTGACTGTAAAGGTACACCTGAGTGCGCAGGCAATGCGTCTTGGTTGTATGTTTAAAAAAAAGCTCCGTCGTCACTCTAATGGCGACGGAGTTTTTCATTGTTCGGATGTTCTATCGCATTGAGTTCACCGTGAGACGGGTGGGGGATTCGTCTCGAAATAAGTCCTGACACGCTGCAAAGGAGACCTTTGAGACTCTGCCTGTCACATGTCGCCTTACGTATCGGGGCCGAAGCCTTCACCGATAGCCACATCCCGCTCTCGGGAAACTCTCGGCCGGAAAATGCGATCTGTGTCTTCACATGCATATTACAACGCTTGCTAATATTTTGTCTGTCTCAGGTCAGACAGGGTCAACTACTACACACAGTCTGACGCCAGACAGAGTGCGGTGCCGTACATACATGTAGTTTGCGCGCGCAGTCCTGTGATGAAGAGTTGTCGGCAGTGAGGCTAAGGGCAGGAGGAGGGTGAGGCTAGGCCATCAATTGGCCGCCCGTCAAATGGCCGATATGGGTGTCGAGATTATCTTTGATTACTTCGTAACACTCGCAGGCGATATTTCTTAACCCGTCGGCATCGAGAATGGTGATTTTCCCACGACTATATCTGATCAAGCCTTCTCTCTGAAGATTCCCCGCCGTCATGGTCACGGCCGTCCGCGGGCCGCCGAGCATATGCGCGATACTTTCCTGTGTCAGATCGATCGAGTCGGAATTTACACGGTCGCGCACGATCAGCAGCCAATGGCCGAGGCGTTGCTCGGAGGTATGAAAACGGTTGCATATTGCCGATTGAGAGAGTTGTGTGAGCATCACGTTCGTGTACTTCAGCAACAGCTCCTGGAATTTGCCGCCCCGATTGAATTCTTCTTTGAAGACCTCTGCTTTGATTCTCCAGGCGCTTTTGACCTCGATCTGCACGCCCATCTCGTAGGGCGTTTCATTCATCCCCAGAATTATAGGAATGCCTATGACCCCCTCTCTACCTACTATTCCGACTTCGAGAGAAGAACCATTGCGGGCTACTAACAGAATAGAGATCATTCCGTTGTTGATGAAATAGGCATAACGGAGTTGCTGCCCCATGTGATACACGAGTTTGCCCTGGGCTATCTGTACCAGGGTCATCTTAGAGATTAATCGTTCGTATTCCTGACGGGGCAGCGCGGCTAGAAGTAGATTGGTATCCGGAGTTCCCACGGCTTTCAGTAAGGACATGTGAAGGTTCCCTCTAACGTGAGATCGACGTAAGAAATGGTCAAGAGAACTCCAAGCGGTAGGACGTGGTTGACCAAAACTATACTCAGCGTTATTTCATGCAAAAGCGGCATGGCTACTGACGAGTAGCCATGCCGCTTTTGCATTAGAATAAGTGGAAAGAATTCCGCCGAACCAGTGTTCTCACCTGTAGACACACCGAACCGCTGAAAAGTGTTCGCACTTTCGCCGAGAGGTATGCCCCTGTGAGAGGAGACTGTATCAATGCTCGTTCCTGAGTTGTTAACCGCGAGATGAGATTTGTCGGGTGGGTGAAACCCGGCAACATTCATCAGTTAAAGGGAGCATCGGCAGACTACCCTTGAGCCGAGACAAGAGTCAAGAAATTTTTGTGTCGGCTCATGTCTGCGACCAACTCAGCCTCTCGAATAAACTGTCGCAGGGGCGCTTCATGTCAGCGGGCTGGTAAGACCTCCCGCACCACCCGGGAGTAGGCGCGCCTCGTCTCTTCGGAGACCGACTTGTTGACAAAGGGTATGGTGCTCCGTGGGTCAAATCTCTTCGGAGTGACTTTCCCGCTGCGGATGATTTGAGGGGTCAGGGCTTCTGTAGGCAAAGGGCAGAGCCTCCTACGGAGTATTTGACGGGCAAAATCGAGGTGAACAATGCTTCACCAAGCTTAGATGGTCAACCGGTATATTCATAAAAGAAGCATTATCGGAATTGTGCTTCTTAGACCTAAACAACGCCTGTTAACTAAAATAGATATTAGAATAATAGGTATGAAACCTTGTGTGAAACAAATGCTGGACGAACATTTTCGGGAGGTTGAGGGACATCCCTCAAGACCTATACTATTACAACTTATACTATTCAGCAGAATTGTCGCGCAGACTCAGGTGCTTGCAGCGCGTAACTCCTTTATCCAAGCCGTTCGGATACCACCAGCCTGTGTTGTTACAATCAAGGCAGGTTCGACCATTCGGGACAACATTTGTGGTCTTGGGCTGATCGGGCAATTCCCTGCCCTCTGCCTGGGCTTGATTCTTGTCTATTTTCCAGAGCCTGCGGCGCAGATGTTCGGACAAGAAGGCCGGCACGTTCGAGACCGTGGTGCGCGCCGCAGCTATACGTAATTCTGCGATTAAGACTTCGGCCAGTTCTTTCCACTTTGCAGCCTCAGCAGCCGTTGGTGATTTACCTGTGAGCTCATTCGTGATTTCGCGGAATGATTCTGTTAGTTCGGCGAACGCCTCATCATCAAATTTCTCTTCTTCAGTATTAAAAGAAGTCTTAGCAATTACGTAAGCACCTTTGTTTTCATCGGTTTTACCCAACCCAACCCAACCCAGAAATTGGGTTGGGTCTAGTCCCAACTTCTGGGTTGGGCTGGGTTGGGATAGGTTGGGTTGGGTTGGGTTGGGTAATTCCTCATAAATAAAGACTTCGTAGAGTGAGCCTTCATGGCTACCGATGTCGTGTTCGGCTTTGATCCAACCGATGGATGTCAGGATATTCAGGTTGACTGCGATGGTGTTCTTGCTGCGAATGTTTGACCATGCCATCAGCTCCCGCTTCGTGGCTTGAATGGTGCGCTTCGGAACAATCGCCCCGCGGGTCTTTAAGAATAAGGCGTTGTATAACTTCTGGCTCGTACCGGGGAATAGTCCGGCCGGCAGGGCATCCCGGTCGAGACTGTTATGCCTGCGGTTGAAATCTTTCGCCGCAGCAATTGGGTTGGGTTGGGTTACGTCGGGTTGGGATGGGTTGGGATGGGTTGGGATGGGTTGGGACTGCTCCGGTGTTTGCGCCGACTCGGCTGCTTTAGCTTCTTTGAAAGGATTGAACAGTCCGTCATCCGGTCGCGCATCCGGCACGCTGATAACCGAGACCTCGCGCCTTTGTGGCTTAGATTTCTTTGAAGGTGTCATTCGCTACCTCGCAGCACGCGCAGGGAACTGCCTTTCGCAGAAACCCCCAAGCGTTTCAGCATTTCGTCGGCCAGTGAAGAGTATTGTTCGGCGGCTCTTGAGTTTGGGGCGTAGAACTGGATCGGCTGGTGCATTGAGGGCGCTTCCTCGAGTTTGGCCGTGCGGTGAATAATGGTCTCAAAAGTCTTGTCCGGCAGCTTCTCAGTCAGGCCACGATAGGAAGCCCCGGCGACTCCCACGCGAGTATCATAGATGGTACAAACCGCGCCGAGTATGGTCAGGGCTTCGTTCAACTCTTTGGCGTTATTGATAACTGTCAACAGGTCGCTGAGGCCGGATAGGGCGAAAGGCGCTGCCTGTACCGGGATTAGCACGTAGTCGGCAGCCGTGAGCGCGGCGGTCAGTAGCAACCCGAAGTTCGGTGGTGTGTCAACGATTACGAAATCGTACGCATTACCCAGATCACGCAGGGCAGAGCGGAGTTTAGTCACCGATAGGGCGCTCTCCCGGTCGAAATTTGCCAGAGCCAAAGTTGCCGGCACGATGTCCAGGTGAGGGACTTCAGTCGTCATGCGCCGCTCCTTGATCGGCCTGCCTTCGCCTATGACTACATCGGCCAGCGAGACTTGCACCATCTCGGGGGCGATGAATATCTGTGTGGCATTGGCCTGCGGGTCGGCATCAATAAGAAGTGTCTCATACTCGCGCAAGGCGAGTTCAGTAGCAATCATGGCGGCGGTGGTGCTTTTGCCGACCCCACCTTTTTGATTAGCGATAGCTATCGTGATCATGCTGCCTTAGCCCTCACCTGTAGCGCCAGCACATCTTGCCGACTAACCAATTTGGCGCGTTCGTCAAGAGGATCGTTAAATGTATCAAGCTTACCGCTGCCCACCAGGCGGGACATCTTGGGACGGCTCACCCCCAGCAATTTTGCGGCTTCAGATAGAGTGATTAAGTCGTTCGGTTTATCGTGGAGCGATTTCATAGACGCAGTTATATACTTGATGATTTCAAGTGTGTCAATATATTTTCAGTTGGTTTCACGTGGGCGTTTAGCTAAGACTAGCGTCGGCGATGCCGAGCAGGGGAAGTGATTCACAAGGGCAGGCGGAGTTTGCCGCTTCGCCCTTCCATATGGCCGCCTGAGAAAGAGTCGCCGGTGACCTTCGGCGTTTAAAAATAATTTTCGCAACACTGCCCACACGGGAGGGGAGAGAAGCGATGATTGGTCCCTTCACGGTCAGGGCTGAATCGGCTTGACTCTTCAAATATTATATTTCCACATCACGGCGTAAGATTAGACGAAGTAATGGGTCTTTAATAAATAGGGGCTTGAGAAGTGGCCGGCGCGCGGTAACGGCCGCCGACATATACTCTCAGAGCGAGTCAAAGTGTCCGCCCGCAGAGGATGATGCTTTCTCCGCAGACTCGGAATCTACAAGCATTAAAGAAGAAAGTGTGGGACATCCCTGAAGCTAGCCCGAAGACCCCCTTCGCCATCATTGCGACCGGGTTGAGACCGGGAACAATCCGTTTAAATTTAGAGCGCCGTTGACAATGGCCGAATCATGTTGAGGCTCCAGAAAATCGCCATCAGCCCCGAGGAACTTTTTTCGCAGCGCTACGAAAAGATGCTCGGCTGGTCTCTCCATCTGACAGGGGGCGACCGGGGCAGGGCCGAAGACCTGCTCCATGATCTCTTCGTACTCTTCGCGTTGCGGCAACCCGACCTTGCGGCGATTGAAAATCTCGACGGCTACCTCTACACCATGCTCCGCAACCTCCATCTCTCGCAGGTGCGCCGCGCTTCCCGCCTTAACTTCCGGCAACTCTCGGTCGTGGATTACGACTCGGCCGAGTCGGGCCTGCGCACCATTGACGCGCTGGAACAGATTCAGGCGCAGGACGATTTGCGGAAAGTCTGTCGTTTTCTCTGCGCCCGCAAGGAGCGTGCGAAGGCGGCGAGCGTCCTCATCCTGCGTTTCTTCCACGGCTATTACCCGAGCGAGATCGCCACGCTGCTGAACACCACTCGCCCGGCGGTAGACGTGCGGATGTCGTCGGCGCGCAACGAAGCCAAACTGTTTCTCGAAAATCCGCGTTCCCTCGGCCTCCTCGGCGGAGAGCGGGTAGAAGAAAGCCGGCCGTCGGTGGTGGCGCAAGCCCCGCAAGACATCCTGTGCGATTTGCGGCAGATCATCTTCGACTCGCGCCGGGGCGAGTGTCTGACGGCGACGCAACTGAGGAGTTGTTATGAAACCTGCGAGGCGTCATCTTTTGCGACCGCCTCGCTCGCACACCTCGTTAGTTGCGCCGCCTGTCTGGATGAGGCGAACAGGCTGCTCGGCCTGCCTTTGCTGGCCGAACGCTACCCCCTCGACACGCTGGTGCGCAGCGCGCGCGGCAAGGACAAGGACGACGGCACGGGCGGCGACCCGCCCACCGGCGGGGCGATGTCACGCCGCAAGCTGGGAGGCTTGCGCCGGCGCGCCGCCGAGACCTTCGAGCAAAAACCGTCGGAGTTGTGCGTGTCGGTTAACGGCTACGTGCAGGGTTCGCAACGCGTCAACTCCGAGTTTAACGAGTTGAAGCTCGTCGTGGACATGGCCGAGCCGATCAGGTTCGTCGAAATCTTCAGCGAGCAGCAGACGCGCCTGCTGTTCCTCGAAGTCGAACTGCCGCCGGAAGGCGATAGCGAACAACCGCTCAACGTCGAGTTGAGCGACGGCCGGACGCTCGATCTGTCGCTCAAGTTCTGTAGTCCGTGGCCTACCGTTCAGGTCTGTTACCGCGACCCCTCCTACAAATTTCTTGAGACACTCGCGGCGGAAATGAGAAGACAGGACACGGCGGCCGCCGAGCCTGTGACTGAAGTCACCGGGGATGCCGTGCATAGTTCCCCCACGGCGGGATGGCCGGGCTGGCTTGCACAAGCGGCGCGGAAACTCTTCTCCGCACGATTCTGGCTGCGGCCGGTTCCGGCGAGCGCGGTGCTCTCCCTCATCCTGATCGCGTCTCTGTTGTACGTGCGCACATCGCCGCGCGCCGTTTCGGCTACCGACTTGCTCGCCCGCGCCGCCGAGGCGGAGAAGTTGTTGGCCGACAGAGCCGACACGGTATCGCGGCGCGTCGTCGAGTTGGAAGAAGTGGGCAAGGGGGGCGAGGTGATCGCGCGGCGTAAGATCGAAGTGTGGCGCAGCGCCGAGAAGCGTCTGGCGGCGCGTCGCCTGTATGACGAGCGCGGTAAACTGATCGCGGGCGAGTGGCGCAGGAGCGGCGATGGCGGGACGAGCACCATTTATCATCACCCGCTCGCGTCGAGGGCGGGGGCGGAGGTTGAGCCCGAAGCTCTGTCTCTGGAAAACCTCTGGCGGTTCGAGCCTTCGGCAAATGACTTCACCACGCTTGTCGGCGGATCGGGCGGCGCGCGCGCCGTAGAGCGGGACGATGCCTACGTCCTCACGCACAGTAAGGAGGACGACGGCGCGACACAGGGGTTGATCGAAGCTACGCTCGTGCTCAATCGCTCCACCCTCCGAGCCGTCAAGCAGACGCTTCTGGTACGCCGGGGCGCGGGGACGCACGAGTACAGGTTCACCGAGGCCGCGTTCGAGCAGAAGCCCAAAGGACTCGCGCCCGAAGCGGCGTTTGAACCCGACGCCGAATTTTTCAAAGTGGGTGTGACCCGCACGATCATCACGCCGGGCGCGGAGGAGCGACCCGCTTCCCCGTCCGAGCCTCAGAAGATGACGGCCTTGAGCATGACGGCGTCGAGCGAACTTGAGGTCGAAGTGCTCCGGCTGCTCAATCAGGCCGGGGCAGACCTCGGCGAGCAGGTCAGCGTGACGAGAACGCAGGGCGGCATTCTGCACGTCCGTGGGATCGTCGAGACGCAGTATCGTAAAGGTGAGATCATGCGCGCCCTCAGCCCGGTCAGGGAAAACCCCATGGTCAAAATCGAGGTGAACACGGCCGGCGAAGAACTCAAACTCAGGGGCGGCGCACAGGCCGCGCCCGCGCCCGCCGTTGTCCAGCACGTCGAACCGTCCGAGGATAGAATGCCGGCCGATGCCGAACTGCGCCGCTACTTCACGAAGGAGATGGGGTTGTCCGACGAGCGTGCGGGCGAGGCTGTGCTCGGTCTGGCCGGTCGCGTCTCCGCACGTTCGCGCAACGCGCTACAGCACGCCTGGGCGATCAAGCGACTCGCGGGGCGTTTCTCGGCGCAGGAACTCGGCGCGCTCGACACGGCGGCGCGCGCCAAGTGGTTCGCCATGCTGCGCCAGCACGCGCGCATGGTGAAGCAGGAGAGCGCGCAGTTGCGTCGTGAACTGCAACCGATCTTTTCGCCTTCCGGCGGCTCGACTTACGATGTCGGGGCGGCGGGCGTGGAGATGAACGACGAGGCCGGGCTGGTAAAGGCCGCCGAAGCGCTCGTGGCCCTGTGTGCCGCCAACGATTCACAGGTGCGCTCGGCCTTCTCGCTCTCGTCGGATGGCGCAGCCGCCGCGAACGCCGTCAAGTCAACGCAATTCTGGCGGGCTTTGATGCGCGCCGAAATGTTGGCCGGGCGCATCGAAGGCGAGGCGCATAAAATCCGCATCCCTCCCGGCGCGAAATCCACTCCCGCCCCTTCGCCCCAGACGCGGGAGTCGCGGGAGTCGCAGCCCGACGACATCCCTCCGGGAGGTGGCCGATGATGTCGAGGCGAAAACTCAAGTTAGCCCTGTCACGTCGAGGGGGTGAAATGATCCTGATTCTGATCCTTCTCTCCGCTTTCACGCTCGCCTCCGGCGACACGTGGCCGGCCGCGCGCGCACAGTCGGCCACATCGAGCCTGAGCGGAACCGTGGTTGACGAAAACGGCGCGCTCGTGACGAACGCGAGTGTCACCGTGTTCAATCCGGGCACGGGGCTACAACGGCAGGTGTTGACCGACGACGAAGGTTACTTCGTCTTCCTGCTCCTCCCGCCGGGCACCTACACGCTCAGGGTCGAGCGCAAGGATTTCGTGCCGGTGGAGATCAGGAGGGTGCCGCTCGATGTCGGCGGCCAACTCGCTTTCAGGGTGCAACTCAATGTCGGGAGCGTGGGCGCATACGTCACCGTGGAGGACGCGTCGGGGCGGCCGGACACGACCTCGGCCGTGACCACAATCGATCTGGGGCTGGCCGAAAACTTACCGCTCAACGGGAGGAGCTTGCAGCCGCTCTTCGATCTCGCGCCGGGGACGACGCTGACTCGCGCGAGCTTCAACGAGCCGGGACAGTTCAGCGTGAACGGTCAGCGCGCCAACGCCAACTACTTCATGGTTGACGGCGTCAGCGCCAACATCGGCGTGAACGCGGGAGCAGCGCCGGGACAGGCCGCCAGCGGCGCGTTGCCGGGGCTGACGGCGCTCGGCGGCACTAACAACCTGGTCTCGGTCGAATCGCTCCAGGAGTTGCGCATTCAGACCTCGACTTACGCGCCCGAGTTCGGGCGTGCGCCCGGCGCGCAGGTCTCTATCGTGACGCGCTCGGGGACGAATCAATTTCGCGGGACTGCCTTCGACTACTTTCGCCACGACGCGCTCAACGCGAACGACTGGTTCGCCAACAGCCGGGGGCTGGCGAAAGCGCCCCTCAGACAGCATAACTTCGGCGTCGTCGTCGGCGGGCCGGTCGTCAGAGACAGGGCGTTCTTCTTCTTCTCCTACGAAGGTCTGCGGCTCAAGCAGCCACAGGCGGCCGTGACGGAAGTGCCTTCGCTGGAAGTGAGGCGCGACGCGCCCGATACGCTGCGACCATTCCTCGACGCCTTCCCCGTGCCCAACGGCGCGTCGTGCAGGTGCGGCTACGCAGAGTTTGCCGCCGCCTACTCCGACCCGGCGCGTTTCGACGCCGCCAGCCTGCGCCTCGACACAACGCTCGGCGACACGCTCTTCATCTTCGGCAGGTTCAATTACTCGCCGTCCGAGATTACACAGCGCGGCAGGGGATTCGCGCGCGGGCAGAGCGGGCAGAGTTTAAACACGCTGAGTAGAACCGCCGCCACGACGAAGACTCTGACTCTCGGCCTGACGCACGCCATCACGCCGCGACTCACGAACGACCTGCGTTTCAACCTCAGCACTTCTCGGGGCAAAACCTTTTTCCTCCTCGACGACTTCGGGGCGGCCAAACCCCTCGAAGACTCTCTGATGTTCCCGCCCGCCTCGCGCGGGGACGAGTCCGCCTTCCTGCTCTCGATCAGCGGCGGGTTGAGCACAATCCTCGCCAGCGGGCGCGGCGGCGACAACGTCCAACGCCAGCTTAATATCGTCAATGGGCTTTCTTACAACGCGGGCGCGCATCGCTTGAAGTTCGGCGCGGACTATCGCCGTCTCACCCCCATCTTCCGCCCGCTGCCTTACGCCCAGTCGGTCATCTTCAACGGGATCATCGGGCTGCCCGATCAACCGCCGGGCGGCTCCATCGATTCCGGGCAGGCCGCCCTCGTCGAAATCGTCGCCGACGCCCGGCCGCGCTCACCGCTCTTCACCAACTTTTCCGCCTTCGCGCAGGACACCTGGCGGCCGTCGCCGCGCCTGACGTTCACCTACGGCCTCCGCTGGGAACTGAACCCACCCCCGTCGGAGAGAAACGGCAACGCGCCGCTGACCGTCCCCGGTTGGAACGACGTGGCCTCGCAGCAACTCGACTTGAGCGGCCGCCCGCTCTGGCGCACGACCTATGGAAACTTCGCGCCGCGCTTCGGAGTGGCCTACCAGATGTCGCCAAAATGGGGGACTCTCGTTCGCGGCGGCTTCGGATTTTTTTACGACTCCGGCACCGGACTCGCGGCGCAGGCTTTCGGCAGCGTCGCCCCTTACGTGAGCATCAAGCGTTTAAGTCAGATCGCCCTCCCGCTCGCACCCGCGCAGGCCGAGCCACAGGAGACCTCTCTCCCCGCGCCGTATGATCTGGCCTACGCCTTCGATCAGAACCTCAAGCTGCCGCTCTCGCTGCAATGGAACGTCGCCGTCGAGCAACCGCTCGGCGCGGATCAAATGGTTTCGGTCGCCTACGTCGCCGCGGCCGGGCGACGCCTCCTGCGCGAGAGTTTGCAGCCGGCGGGTCGCAGGTTTCGTGAACTGAGAGTCATCACCAATGCGGCCACGTCCGATTACCACTCGATGCAGGTTCAATACCAGCGACGGCTGGCGCGACGCTGGCGGGCGCAGGCTTCCTACACCTGGTCGCATGCCATAGACGATTCTTCCGAAGACTCGAACCTGACCTCTTTCGTCCGCGGAGTCGGCGCCAGGCCGGCGCGCGGCTCGTCTAACTTCGACGTGCGCCACACGCTCTCGGCGGCCGCCACCTACAACTTCCCCGCGCCGGGCGGCGGCGGGGTCGTCGCGGCTCTCCTGCGCGGCTGGTCTCTGGACGGCATCGTCAAGGCGCGCACCGCCACCCCGTTCAGCGTGACTATCACGCGGCAACTATTGAGCGGCGAGGTGATCGATCTGGCCTACCCGGACTACGTCGGCGGAGAGCCTCTCTACGTCGATGACGCGCGGGCGGCGGGCGGGCGGCGCGTGAACCGTGCGGCCTTTTCGCGGATGGTCACAGGGCGGAATCTTGGGCGGAACAGTTTGCGCGGGTTCGGCTTTGCACAGGCGGACGCGGCCGTGCGCCGGCAGTTTCGCCTGTCCGAGCGACTGGGTCTGTTGCTGAAGCTGGAATGCTTCAACGTTTTCAACCGCCCCAATTTCGCCAACCCGGTCAGCAATCTCGGGAGCAGCCTGTTCGGCCAGTCGGTGCAGATGCTCGGGCCGAGCCTGGGGGCGGGCGGGGTCAACGGCGGCCTGACGCCGCTCTACCAGATAGGAAGCCAGCGTTCAGCCCAACTGGTCATGAAGCTGGAGTTTTGAAACTCGTCGCGCCGGGGAGACGGACGGGGAAGCGCGCGACACGACGTTAAAAAAAACAGCGGTCGCGCGGCCTGCTTCGGTGGGCGGATGTTATTCAGAGACGTTGCTGCGTTTCACCACGGGGGATTTTTGCAAATGATAGTCACAATAATTCCGCATTTGTTAGGACACGATCTATTAGCGGCGGGAAACTCCGCGAGCGTGCTGCTCTACGCCGATCCCGGTTCGGGCGCGCTCGCGCTGCAACTCCTGCTCGCATCCTTCTTCGGCGCGCTCTTCTACGCGCGCTCTTACCTCGTCAGGCTCAAAGACCGACTCGCCGGGAAGCTACGACGCGGCGGAGCGCGAAGCGCGGAGCGCGAGGCGGTTCCACCGGCGCGGGAGCGTTGAGGTGGCAGTCTCATTCCGCGACCCGGACGGGCGTGTGATGACCTTCGACGACCGCGTCATCCGGGTCGTCAGAGAGTCGGCGGAGGCGGAACTCGAAAGTTTTCTGTCATCGCATACCGCGCAAAAATTCGTCGGCGCGGGGCGTCTGGTGCGTACGACTCGCCTCGGCGCGCGCCGCTCCTGCGCGGCATTCGGCAGTCGGCGCGAGACGGAATCCGCCGCCGACACCGATGTCTTCTACGAGCACGAGCGAGTCTCCTTTCCGAGTTTCCCTTACGAGTGGCCGCCGCAGATGCTCTACGAGGCGGGCGTCCTGACGCTCGACCTCGCCGAGTCTGCTTTGGAGGACGGCTACGAACTGAAGGACGCGAGCGCATACAACGTCCTGTTCCGCGGCACGCACCCTGTTTTCGTCGATCTGCTGTCGTTCAAGCGGCGCGGCGCGGGCGGGGCGACGTGGTTGGCGGAAGCGCAGTTCAGCCGTAACTTCCTGCTCCCGCTGCTGGCGAATAAGTATTTCAAATTAAGTCTGCAACAACTCTTCCTCGCACGACGCGACGGCGTGGAGCCGGAAGAGGCTTACCGCTGGAGCGGGCGGGCGCAAAAGTTTCGTGAGCCGTTTCTGACTCTCGCTTCAATCCCGACGTGGCTGGCGCGCGGCGCGGACGACAAAACGATCTACGACCGCCCGCGTCTGTCGAGCGACGAGCGAGCGCGTTTCATCCTCCGCCGACTCTACAAACGTCTCAGGCGTAAACTCGAAACGGTGCGGCCTGCCTCCGCCCAGAGTTCGAGTTGGTCTGATTACGAGAGTTCGTGCAGAGACACGGCGGAAGAGTACCTCGGGGCGAAGCTCCGCTTCGTCGCGGGCGTGTGCGATGAGTTTCGGCCGCGCGCGGCGTTGGACGTGGGGTGTAACAAAGGCTTCTTCACCCGCGCGGCGGCCGAACGCGGCGCTTCCGTCGTCGCCATCGACCGCGACCCGGCGGTCGTCGGCCACGTCTGCCTCAGCGCGGCCGCGCGCAAGTTGAACATCCTGCCACTCGTGATCGACCTGACCCGCCCGAGTTCGGGCACGGGCTGGCGCAACGAAGAAAATTCATCTTTCCTCGGCCGCGCGCGCGGTCGGTTCGACGCGCTGTTCATGCTGGCCGTCGTGCATCACATGCTGGTCGGCGAACGCATCCCCCCGCGCGAAATCCTCGCCCTCGCAGCGGAGTTGACGACCGATCTGTTAGTCGTCGAATTCGTCGCGCCCGACGATCCGATGTTCCAACGCCTCGCACGCGGGCGCGAACATTTGTATCAAGGTCTGACGAACGAAGTGTTCAGAAGCATGTGTCTGGAGCGGTTCGTGATCGTGCGCTGCGAGCGTCTGGCGGGGGCGAGCCGCTGGCTTTACCTGCTGAGGAAAAAATGAGACTGCGCGCCGCACAGAGAGACTTCGTGGCGGCGGTGTCGCTGGCTAACGTCTGCTTCATCTCGTCGTGGCGCGCCCTGCTCTACCCGCGTTACTCAGGCTATCACCTCGAAGAATTGCCGGGGCGCATCCAACACGCTTCCGTCATCCTCTGCGTATTGTCCTTCGCCGTCCTCTTATGGTGGGGGATGACGCTCGCGCGTCGCTCTACACGCGCGCGCGCAGTCCGGCTGGCGCGCGTGGCGTTCGTCCTGTTGGCCTTCGTCGCGCTCAACGGCATACGGATGCAGTTCGAGGCTCTGACCTTGCGCGGCGTGACCGACCGGATGGATAAACTCGTCTTCTGGGCGTCGCTGGCGGGCGCGATTCTGGCGGGCGTCGGAGTATTCGCGTGGCGACCGCGCCTGCTGGTCTTTGGCTCGCTGCGCGCAGTCATGATCCTATCGGCCTTCGTGCCCGTCACGTTCTCGCAGGCGACCTGGGCGTTGGTGTCCGGCGACCGGGAAAGAACGACATCGTGGGTCAGGCCGACGCCAGCCGGGCAGCCATTAGAGCGACCGGCGAGGCGCGCCGTGTGGATCATTTTTGACGAACTCGACTTCATGGCCGCTTTCGGAATGGAGCGCGTGCCGGTCGAACTCCCCGAACTGCGTCGCCTGCGCGATGAATCTTTCTTCGCCCTCGATGCGCGCCCGCCCGCCGATACCACCCTCAAATCAATACCGTCTCTACTGACCGGCAGACTCGTCTCCGAGGCGCGCGCGGCCAGTTACAAAGAACTCTCGATCACGTTCGCTGCGGGAGGCGGCGAGGTGCGCTGGAGCGAACAGGCCAACATCTTTACGAAGGTTCGGGAGATGGGCGGCGCGACGGCCGCCGTCGGCTGGTATCACCCATACTGTCGCGTGTTGGGCGACTCGCTCGATCTGTGTACGCGGGATTTGATACCCGCAGGGGTTGGCGCGCGAGAATTGTCTTTCGGGGAGTTGATGGTAAAGCACGCGCGCAGCCTGTGGGGCATCGTGCCGTTGGCGCAGCGTCTTAATGACAGGATTCAAGGTGGGAACTACGCCCAATCCGAAATAAGGCGGGAGCACGCCTCCGTGTACGCCAGAGTGTCCGCCGCCGCCGCGAACGCCGCGGCCGACCGGCGTCTTTCACTGACGCTCCTGCATTTCCCTGTGCCGCACGATCCGCCCATCTACGACCGGCTCACGCGCGGCTTCACCTACGCTACGCCCACCAACTATTTCGACAATCTCGCGCTCGCCGACAGCACGCTGGGCGAGTTGCGCCGTCTAATGGAGCGCGCAGGGCTGTGGGATGAGACAATCGTGCTCGTCTCCTCGGATCACTGGTGGAGAGTCGAGATGTGGCGGGAGGGGCTTTTCTGGACGGGAGAAGAGCAAGCCCTCACCACCGGGCACACAGACCGGCGAGTCCCTTTCATCCTCAAACTCGGTGGCCGCAACACACACCTCGGATACGAGCCCGCCTTCAATACCGTCCTCAGTCAAGACCTGCTCTTGGCCTTGCTGCGCGGCGAGATGTCAACCCCGTCGGAGGTCGCCGAGTGGATCGATAGTCGCCGCCAGAAGGCAACCCGCCACTAAACGACGAGACGTTGCCTGCAAGGTCATTGCACCCGCCTCAGAACCTCTTCAACCATCACGCACGATGCGTGAAATATGTGTGCGCCCCGGACGTAAGATTCAACTCCCGGCGATGTCTTTATTCATAGTGGAAGACATACCGGCATGAGTTCCGCCGCTCGCTCACGGAAAGGATCGGACATGCACCGCCCGCGCAAACTCGTCATGTTGCTTATCCTGTTGTCGCTCGTCGCCGCGACGGCACTCACGCCCGCGCGGGGGCAGCGGAAGTGGTCGCCGCGTCGCCCCGAACGCCTGCGCGCTCCTACGCCCTATCTCGAAACGGCGGTCGCGGTCGCAAACTGGCTCTCCACCATCGAGCGTCCCATGAACCCCGGCCTCGGCTGGGGCATCCACGACGGGCCGGGTGCGCCCGTCCTCACGGGCGTCTCGGAGGGCGCGGCCGGGATCGGGTTCTTCTTCATACGCCTGTATCTGGTCACGAAAAATCCGGCGTATCTCGACAAGGCGCGCGGCGCGGCCGACTACGTAGCGGCAGCGCAGGCGTCCGGGCGGATGAGTTCCGCAGAATGGTTCACCGGGCGCGCGGGCGAGGGCGACTTCTTCCTCGCGCTCTACGCCGCGACCGGCGACGAGCTACAACTCGACCGCGCGCGCGCCGTCGGCGACTGGCTGCTGCGCGACGCGAAGGCGTCGGGCGGCGGTTATCAGTGGGTTCACCCGCCACCTGTGACGAGGGTTTACACGGGGTACGCACACGGGACGGCGGGCGTCGTCTCTTTCCTCACCGGCCTCTACGAGGCCACGCGACACGAGCCTTATCTCGAATACGCCGAGGGCGGCGTGCGCTGGATGAAGCAGTACATCTATACGTGGGACGACGCGGCGATTGGCTGGAAGCGTCTGACGACGGACGCCAACGCTTATCACGGCTGGTGCGGCGGTGCGACCGGAATCTACTACGTTCTCAAACGACTCTACAGGGCGACGGGCGACGCGGAATACCGCGCGTTGATGCTCAAGACCGCGCGGGGACTCGCCGTTGCCGCCGAGCGCAGGTGTCCCGTGGGCGGCGCGCCCTACGCTGAAAACTCCTGCCCGGCTACTACTGACGAGCACGCGCTCGCCTGGGTTTCTCACTCACCCGGCGGAGGCATGCCGATGACCGCCTATTGCCACGGCGCTTCGACCAACAGCGTCGCGCTCTTCGACGCCTACCGCGAGACACAGGATGAAACGTTCCTGCGCGCGGCGCGCGGCGGCGCGCTGTGGATGAAGGCGATGGGCGAACCTGCGCCCGGCGGGTTGAAGTGGAAGCACATCTACGGTGAGTTGCTGGAAGAGACCGGGCTTGGGGGCGGCTCGGCCGGCGCGGGGTCCGCTTTTCTCAAGTACGCGCGCTACCATCCCGATCCTTCCTACATCGAGTCGGCGAAGTCGGCGGCAGACTATCTGATTGCTCTGGCCGAACGCCCGCGTCCCGGTCAGGTGCGCTGGCCGAACTACACCAGTAAGCCCGATTGGATCAGCGAACCCGCCATGAGGTTGAGCGGCTGGTATGTGGGCGCGGCAGGCATCGGCATGTTCATGCTGGAGATGCACGGTGCGACGGTGGGCACACGCGCGCCGCTCGCAGACCCTTCGGGCATCAACCCCTAAGACGTAGCCGCCGGGAGCGGGGCGAAGTTGTCAGGAGAATTGTGATGAGTTGTTTAGCGCGTCGCTCGCGGGCGATACCCGCGACGCTGATCTTCGTCACCGCTTTAACGCTGGTGGCCGGTTGCGACAGGCGTCAGTCCAACATTGACTTGGCACAGCAACGGGCTGACGTAGGACTTACCGCACCGGCCCCGGCGGCCAGCATGACGACGCTGACCGACGACGAGTTCGTCAGCGTGCTGTCGAAAGACGGAAAGCCTGTGGTCGAAGACACCATCGCCGTCTCGCCAATCGATCCGAAGATCGTGGTGGCGGGCGGCATCTGGCTGCGCGGCAATAACAACGAGAACCTCTGCGTCGCCTACCGCTCCGAAGACGGCGGCGTAACGTGGACGGGTGCGCAGGTCATCCCGTTTCCCGACAACGGCAAGCAGTACAACCGTTCGGGCGATCCGGTGCTGGCCGTGGATAGGGGCGGCGTCTTCTACTACGCCTACCTCCTGACCATGGGCGAGGTGCTGCCGGGCGCGATCAACCTCATCCGCTCCGGCGTCGCCGTATCGCGCTCGCTCGACGGCGGGCGGACGTGGGAACCAGCACGCCTGCTGGTCAATCGCGAACAGGTGGGCGCGCCGTCGCGCCTGTTCGACGATAAGGAGTGGATCGTCGTAGACAACAGCGGGGGCGCGCGCGACGGGACGATTTACGTCCACTGGCAGATTATCGACAACAACGGAAGCCGCCCCACCTTGAGTTCGCTCGTCGTGTCGAAGTCTACCGATCGCGGGCTGACGTGGAGCGAGCCGCGTCCGTTTGAAGAGAAGAGGGTCACGGGCTGCGCGTTTCTGGCGGTCGGGCCGGGCGGGGAACTCGTCTCTTCCAGCACGGACGCGGGCGGCTATTACCGCGTGCGCGTCTCGACGGACGGCGGCGAGACCTGGGGGCTGCCCTTGCGCGGGCCGGAGATGAGATACGCCTCTTTCGGCAACCTCCCGAACACGTCTTTCCCGATGAGTCCCGTTCAATCAATGGCGATAGATCACTCTCTCACGAGTCATCGCGGAAGGCTCTACTTCGCCTACCCCGGCGGGGCTTCGCAGACACAGGGCACGTCGGCGGCGGTGCTCTTTCGCTACTCGACCGACCTCGGCCGGACGTGGTCAGAGCCGCTGCGGCTCGGCGGCGACCCCGTGCAGCGGCGCGACGCACTGTTGCCGTCCGTCACGGCCGACCCGCACACCGGCGACGTGATCGTCGCGTGGCTCGACCGGCGCGACGACCCGAACAACGCGCTCGCACGCCTCTACGCCGCGCGCTCGCGCGACGGCGGCCGCACTTTCGAACCGGCGCGTCCTTACTCGCCGCCCTTCTCGCTCAACACCTCTTTCATCGGCGAATACAACCAGGTCTCCTCCCAGTACGGCAGGGCTGTGGCGACCTTTTCCGACGCCACGGGTGCGATAGCGGTGGCGCGCTTGCCCTTCTGTCAATCCGCGACGGATTGCGGCGGCGCGCGCGGCGCGAGAAGAAGACGCTGGTAGGAAGACGGCTGCGGGGCAACCACACTAAAGAGCGCGCATCACGCGGGCACGGACGACACCACCGACAAGGAACGCACCATGAGACATCACAGAAACAATCTGCGCCGCTTGGCGATCATGACGCTCACGCTGTCCGGGTTGCTCGTCTTCGCCACGGCTTCGCATGCAACGCGCACGTCCGCGCCGGTGTCCGCCATCCGCACCACCCCCGGCGCAAACGGCCGCATCGCGTACGACAGCAACCGCGACGGCAATCACGAGATTTACACCGTCAATCCTGACGGCTCCGGTGTAGCGCGTCTGACGATTGATCCGGCCGGCGACTTTCTCCCCGTGTGGTCGCCGGACGGCACGCGCATCGCCTTCATCAGTACGCGCGACGGCAACGCGGAGATTTACCTGATGAATGCCGACGGCAGTAATCAACGAAGGCTCACGAATAACCCGGCGGTTGACGAGTATCCGACGTGGTCGCCCGACGGCAAGCAGATCGCTTTCGACAGCGACCGCGACGGCAACTACGAAATCTACGTGATGAACGCCGACGGCGGCCAGCAGACCCGCATCACCAACCACCGCGCGGACGATGCCATACCCCGTTGGTCGCCCGACGGGAAGCGGATCGCCTTCACCTCTGACCGCGACGGCAACTACGAGATTTACACGATGACCCCGGCAGGCATCGGCGTGTCGAGACTCACCAGCAGCCCCGGCGATGACCTGGTCGCCTCCTGGTCGCCCGACGGCTCGCGCCTCGCCTTCGACACCACGCGCGACGACCCGAATCCGGCCGGCTGTGCCGTCTGTAACCACGAAATCTACCTGATGAACGCGGATGGCAGTAATCCAAACAGGATCACCGACAGCCCCGGTTTTGACGGCGACCCGGCGTGGTCGCCCGACGGTAAGCAGATCGCTTTCGACAGCGAGCGCGATGGCGACAACAAGATTTATGTAGTGAGCGCGGGCGGGGGCGTCCCCGTGAGGTTGAACGCAAGCGCGGGGATTGATGAACTGCCCGACTGGCAGGCGTTGCCCGGAGGCGACGGCGGGACGGGCGCATCCGTCCTGCAATTTAGTCAGGCGAGTTACCAGGTGTCCGAGGGAGAAGGCCGCGCCACTCTTACCATCACGCGCACGGGCGATACGACAGTTGCCGCCACGCTTTCGTACCGGACGGCGGACGCCGACACCTTCACTGTCGGCTGCGCGGACGGCGCGAACAATCAGGGCGGGGCATACGCCCGCTGCGACTTCGCAACGGCCGTCGGCACGCTCAGGTTTGCGCCCGGCGAGACGAGCAGGCAGGTCGCCGTGCCCCTCATAGACGATGGGCACGACGAAGGGGCGGAGACCTTCCAACTGCGCCTCGGCAATCCCACCGGCGCGACATTAGGCGCGCCCGACACAGCAATCATCACCATTCAGGACAACGACGCGGCGGGCGCACCGAACCCGGTCATGACATCGTTCCCCTTCTTCGTGCGGCAGCAGTATCTGGACTTCCTCTCGCGCGAGCCGGACACGAACGGCTTCAACGCATGGCTCGGCGTGCTCTCAACCTGTGCCGACGCGAACACAGGCCCGAAAGTGTCTTCGCAGTGCGACCGCATCTACGTTTCGGGCGAAGGCTTCTTCCGCTCGCAGGAGTTCCAGTTAAAAGGCTTCTACGTCTTCCGCTTCTACCGGCTCGCCTTCAACCGTCTGCCCGAGTACACGGAGATCGTCTCGGACATGAGCTTCGTCGCAGGCGCGACCGCCGAAGAGGTCTACGCCAGAAAGGCGCAACTCGCCACCTCGATCACAGAGCGGGCTGAGTTCCAGACCCTCTACGCAGGCATGACCGACGCGCAGTTTGTCGAGACGTTGCTCGGCAGGTACGGGCTCGCGCAGGTGACGACGCCCGACCCCGCCCAGCCCGACACGGGCGTGAAGGTGACGCTGGCGAGCGCGGAACTGGCGAACAGACTGAGGGCGGGGACGCTCACGCGGGCGCAGGTGCTGCGCGCCGTGGCCGACTCGGATGCGGTGGGCGCACGCGAGTTCAACAACGCGTTTGTAGGGATGCAGTATTACGGGTATTTGCGCCGCAAGCCGGACGACGAGGGCTTGCGCGCGTGGCTGGATGTATTACAGGCCGGGGACGCGCGCACGATGGTGGACGGGTTTCTCAACTCCGTCGAGTACAAACTCAGATTCGGGCAACCGTGAGGGATAAGAATAAAGAGCAGGAGAGGAGAAGCCGCCTGTGCAGCACAGGCGGCTTCTCCTTAGTCATCGGTTGGCTCGAACCAGTTCTTCCGGGCTGTCTCCCGCGCTGTGTTCGCGCCGGTCGCGCTGCTCAATCTTCCTTCCCTCCGGGCGCTAAGGGCGAACGGGGAGGTCGCCCAGCCTCGTGAATTTGAGGTTGCGCACGAGCGGATTGCTGTAGTCGAAGCTCACAACCTTTCCGGCCTTGTCCCGCAGGAAGCGCACCGTCACGCGGCTGACCTGAAAGGTGTCGCGATAGACCGGCCGAATTTCCGAACCCTTGCCCGACGACCCTTCAAGATGAACCATCAGGCCGTCTTTTCCGGGCACGATCTTAAAGGCTGACCCGGTCTCGTCGCTCGCGTACCGCCCCGCGAAGGCTTGCAGGTCGGCCGGGGTGGGCGCATAGGGCTGGGCGCGGGCGTACTGTGTCGTCTGACCCTCCATGGACTTCAACTCGAATTCGTCCTGTGACAAGAAGTTCAACTCGAACTCGTCCTGTGACAGGAAGTTCAAATCGCCGATCGGATTGCGGAAACGGTCTTTGGTTACAGGTATGAGGGCGACGCGTAAGCCGGGGATGCGTAGCTCGTCCTTGTTCACGATCAGGCGCAGCGGCTCGCCGGTGCGCTCGCTGACGAACAGTCCGGCCTTGCCGTTCAGGTCAACTCCCGTCACGCCCGCGCCCGCGGCCAGCGCTTTGGTCTCGGACGTTCCGGCGGCCACGGCGGGCATAAACTGGTCGCCGACGCGACGCGCGAGCGCCGTCGCCGATGCTTCGTCAGAATTGCACAGGACGGCGATGGAAATGCCCTGCGCCGGAAGACGACCCAACCATGCGCTGTACCCGGCCGCGCTGCCGGAATGCGACACCATCGCGCCGCCGCGGTAGGAGTCTATGAACAGGCCACGGGCGTAGCCGAGTTTCCTGCCGTTGTTCAGCTTCGCCGGTTCCTGTAGCTTTCCGGTGACGAACGCGCCGAGACGGCCGCTCGTCAGCGCGTCGTTCCAGATCACGAGGTCTGCCGCCGTGCCGAGGATAGCGCCGCCGTCGCTGCCGCGCTCGTTGCCGACATACATTCCCACACGCCAGCCGTTGCCCTCCTTCTCGTAACCGAGAGCGCGGTTCTTGATAACGTCCCGCAGGTCGCCGGGGGACATCGTCATCTTCATCCCGAGCGGCTCGAACAGTCGCTTGCGCGTGAACTCGGGAAACGACATCCCGCTCGTGCGCGCGACGAGATCGGTCAGCAGCACGTAGCCGCTGTTCGAATAAGACCACTCCTCGCCGGGGGCGAAGTTGAGGCCTCGCTGGCGCAGAATCAGGCTCACTACGTTGTCAACTCTTCCTCCCGTCAGTCCCCTGAGTCCGATCCAGTCGCGGATGCCGGAGGTGTGTGTGAGCAGATGATCCACCGTGACTTTCTGGCCGTAATCCGGGAGTTCCGGAAAGTGCTTGCGGATATCGTCGGAGAGAGAAAGACGCCCCTCTTCGACGAGGAGCAGGACTGCTGCGGCGACGAACTGCTTCCTGACAGATCCGATGTCGAAGATCGAGTTCGGGTTTAATGGAACGTCGCGCTCAAGGTCGGCCGCGCCGTAAGCGCGATTCACGACCGGCTTTCCGTGCTGCGAGACGCCGACCGTGCAGCCCGGCACGTCCGGTCGTACCCAGCTAAATATCTTGTCGATCTCACTGGTCTTGTCCTGCGCGTAAGCAGGCATGCCGAGAAGCAAAGCGATGAACATGAATGATACTAGTCTGAACATTTAAATCCTCTTGGTTGAAGCGCAGGGAACTCCCCGCCAGGCTCTGGCGCGAACTTGCCGGAACCTATTAACTGTGTGGTGGCTTGAGACGATTCCTCTATTCGAGCACATCCGGCGGCTCCGCGTTTACCGTGAAGGTAACCGGAGGTACCGCCTGATCCGGCTCGGCGGAAGGTCGCTATTTGTCGGTTGGGTTGGTGGCTAATTTGACGGTCTTCGGGTCAACCGTTATCTCCTGCAAACGTTTGGCTACTTCGGGCTTGAGGGATTCCTGATAGCGTCCGCCCAGGTATTTAGCCAGAAACTTCTCGGTCATTGCCAGCATCGCCATGACGTTGACAGGGCGCGCAAAGCCATGGCCTTCGTCGGGTGCGACCACGTACTCGACCGGGAATCCCCTGTCACGCAGGGAGATCACGATCTGATCGGCCTGGCTTTTCTTCACACGAACGTCGTTCGCTCCCTGCATTATGAGCAGCGGGGTCTTAATCTTACCGGCGTGCGTCAGCGGCGACTGCCGGATAAGCTGCGCTTTCCCCTCGGCGGTGGTGGGGTCGCCCATCCGCTTGTATAACCTGATGCGCTCCGATTCCCAGGACACCGGCATGGATTCGAGGAGTGAAATCAGGTCGTTCTGGGCACTAATCGCCACCGCCGCCGTGTAGAGTTCCGGCGTGGAGGTGACGCCCACGAGCGTCGCGTAGCCGCCGTAAGAAGACCCCATGATGCCGACGCGTTTGGGATCAGTGATCCCGGCGCTGATCAGATACTTCACGCCCCAGGTCAGGTCGTCCTGCATCTTCTCGCTCCACTGCCTGTTGCCGGCGTCCAGAAACTTCTTGCCGTAGCCCGTCGAGCCACGGAAGTTCGGACTGAGAACGGCGTAGCCGCGGTTCGCTAAGAACTGTGTCATGGAATCGTAACCCCAGCGGTCGCGCGTCCAGGGACCTCCGTGCGGGAGGATCACGGTCGGAAGGTTCTTCGGCGCAAGACCTCTCGGCAGGGCGAGGTAGGCGGGAATCTCCAGCCCGTCTGACGACTTGTAGCGAATCGGTTTCATTTCGGCGAGAGCTTCGCGCGGCAGCTTTTCGCGGATACGGTACTGGAACTCCAACTTCTTCGACTTGCGGTCGAAGAGATACTTCTCGCCGGGTTCCGTGTCGCTGACGGCCGAGACGAGCCAGATCAACTCGTCATTGGTGGTCGAGTCAAACCAGATTTCCCGGTTCGGCAACTTCTTCTGCAAAAACTTGTAATCTTTCTCGAACGTCTTGTCCCTGAAATAGAGCCGCTGGCGGTCGTCCGTGTAGCCCGTGAAGACCAGTTCGCCGGTCACTGTCGAGAAGGACGCGCCGTCAAGGTCCACACGGCGCAGGGGATCGGATTCGACGACCTCCTCTTTGCCCGTTTCGGGGTCGAACAAAACGAGCCTCGCCAGGTCCACGCCCTCGCCCTTGTTGGAAACCATGTAGACGCGTCGGTTGTCTTTGTCGAAGCGACTCGGGTTGCAGGTCTCGAAGACGCTGCACGAATAGACTTTCGTGAACTTGCCGTCGGCGTCAACTCTGAGCACTTCCTTGTCGCCGCTCCTGGTCGAGCGCATGGCGAGACGCAACCCGTCTTTATTGTCGAAGACCCAGTCCGTCAGCCGTTCCGTGTTCTGTCGAACGAGGGTGCGCTCGCCGGTCGAGATTTTGACTTTATACAGGTCGTGCCAGGCCGGGTCTCGTTCATTCAGGCCGACGTAGACTGCGTCCGGCTCGGCGCGCGGCACGTTGTAAAGTCTGGTTTTGACCTTCTCCGAATTGGTGAGATTTCGCGCGACGGGGACTTCCGCGCCGCCCGGCGGCGGCTCGCCGGGGCTGACGGCGTAGAGGTTGTAATTCTCGTCCCCATCTTTATCTTTAGTGAACAGGATGAACTTGCCGTCACGACTCCATAAAAATTCTCTGGGCGAGCGTCTGGTCTCGTTGGTCAGCAGGCGCGCGTTGGCGAACGGCTCGTCGGCGCGTTTGACCCAAATGTTCATCGTGCCCTTGTGGGGCTTGCGGAAGGCGATGAACTTGCCGTCGGGAGAAATCTGCGCCCCGGCGATTTCCGGGTTGCCGAACATTACCTCACGGTCAATCAACGGCGGCAAATTGTTTTGCGCCAGCGCGGTCGCGCCGTACAGAAAAATTGATGACAGCACGCAGAGTAAAAATCCGAGCGTTAAAGATGTACAGGGTGTTCTAATCATATCTCGACAAGCTCCTGATAGATGTCTGTAGCCGGCACTGGCTGACCCTGCGATAAATCAGCTCCAAAGATATAAACGTGCGGGCGGGCGAAGTATTAACCACAGGAGTTAATACTTTTTATCAGGAGGGACTGAGAAGAAAGGTTGGACTCAAGACCAGGACGCGTAACGTCCGCATTAACCGGCCGCCGGCGAGAAGCATCTATAACCTTCGGCGCAGGGAAGCATCTTGCAAGTCATGCTCACGGGCGGTCGGGCGGAATGAGTTGTTCGGCGGTGCGTTCGCCCTCTGCATCTACTCTTGCCCGCGTGCTTCTCTCACGGAGAGAAGTGTATCGTGCGTTTTTGCTCGCCGCTCTCCATCGCTGATTCAATAATACGAATCGTCATTCTCGCCTCTTCAGGCTTGACGGCAAGCTCTGCGCGGCCGCCAATCACATCAACTATGTTTTGGTAAAAAGACTGATAGCATCCGGCTACCGTTTTTACCTGCCCCTCTATCTCTAACCCGTCTACTTGTGTGAGCAGCGTGCCCCAATGCTCTCTGGGTTCATTCCCCCAGTCCGATTCCGACGGCGTGAATCCACGCTTCAGAGCCTCCTCCTGTGGATCGAAGCCGCGCTTGACGAAGGAGCCTTCCGTGCCGTGCAGAATGAAACGCGGGCTTTGCTCCCGCACCAGCATTCCTGCTTTCAAAGTCACTTTCAAATCATCGTAATGTAGTATCAACTCAAAACTATCGTTCGTCTTCGCAAAGTCCCTCTGCGCTCTGATGTCTGCTGTGATCATTTGTGGCGCGCCGAACAAAACCTGCGCTTGATCTATCAAGTGTGAGCCGAGGTCGAACAGGATACCGCCGCCTGCTCCTTCTTCCTCCTTCCAGGCATCGGGTTTCGGGTAGTTTCTGAAACGATTGAAGTGAGACTCATATTCCACCAAACGCCCGAGGAGCCGACCCTCCAACAATTTCTTTACCGTCTGAAAATCACCATCCCACCTTCGATTGTGGTTGACGCTGAGGACTTTATTCTGGCGGCGTGCCAGGTCAATCAGTTCCTGTGCCTGGCCCGACGTGGTGGTAAAAGGTTTTTCGACGACGACGTGTTTACCGGCTTGTAAAGACTGCCGGGCTAAATCGAAATGAGAGATGTTCGGAGTTGCAATGACGACCAGCCTAATCTCTTCATCTTGCAGGAGAGCCGCAGCGTCAGGCACAACCTCTACCCACGGGTAACGCTGGCGAGCCTCGTCCGTGCGGCGTTCCACGACTTTCTTCAGTCTTAGATGAGGAACCGATTGAATGACGGGCGTATGGAATGTCCGGCCGGCCATCCCGTAACCAATCAGACCCACGCTTATTTGATCTGCCATTCTGCCTCCGATAACATGCCTGGCAGAATTATACTATGCATGGAAGATGCCTCACGCCCGGCATCACGCCGGAAAGGCTTGGGAGATCGGCCGCTTCTACATGGGAAGGGGTGAAGACGGCGACAGGCTTTTGTCCTACCGGACGAGCCGATTGAGACAACGGCATTTATCGACATGAGCACATACCTGCTGACGTGGAGTCCGAAGAAGTGGCTTTGGACAGACCTCGCACAACGAATTAAAGAAATTAAGCGGAAGGGCTTCAGCATCACCGATTGGAGTTGCGGGAATAACAGATCAATCGCCGATGGCAGCAGGCTGTTCCTCCTGCGTCAGGGCGAAGAACCGAGGGGCATCGTCGGGGCGGGTTTCGCCATCTCTGAGCCATATGAAGAAGTTCATTGGCGGGAAGAGAAG
>DATCWB010000066.1:0-2585 GCA_036566625.1 Pyrinomonadaceae bacterium | reverse complement strand
TCTGCGTCGCCCGCCGTGGCGGCGGCCGAGAAGATGCGTTCGGCGCGTTTGGAGATGGAGAGCGCCTGTTCGTGTTCGGCGTTTAAAGTTACGTCGCGGAGCGCGCTCTCGATGCGCGCGGAGAGCGCGCGCACGGCCTCTGCGGGCGGCTCGCCGTTCGCGTCAGACGCCGTGCGCTCGACGCGTATGGGTTCGCCGAAGCGCAGCAGGGCGGCGCTGCGAAAGGCCGTCTTGGCCGTGTAGTAGAGACCGGCGGGGATGATCTTGAGTTCGAGCCCGGCGTCTTCGGCGACGACGCCGAGGGCGATGCGCGCCGCGCCGGTCTTCAGTGGACGCAGTTTCGAGTCGCTGTGCGAGACGCCTTCGGGGCAGATGGCGAGCGTGCCGCCGTCTTTGAGCAATTGGCGAGCGCGGGCGAAGGTTTCCCCGTTGCGCGACACGTCCGAGCCTTCGTCCTGCCGGCGGTAGACGGGGATGGCTTCGAGCGCGCGCGCGAGCCAGCCGATAACAGGCATGTGGAAGATGGGGGCTTTAGCGAGAAACGAGACGCGACGCGGCGCGTAGCACAACAGGAAGGCCGGATCGACGAGGCCGTTCGGGTGATTGAGCACGAAGATCGTCGCCCCCTCGCGCGAGACCTGTTTCAAGCCCTTCACCTCGATGCGCCGGAAGAAGACGCGCAACGCGAGCGTGAGAACCGCAACCAGCATTCGCCTGACCAACTCGCCACACCTCCTTCAACACACGACAAACGAGACCCTTCAACGCGCGCTGCCGGGCGCGCACCGGCAAACCGAAATATAGAACAAGCGGCGGAGACGCGGCCAGAGATTTGTGCGACTTCTCGAAGTGTCACACGTCCGGCGCGCGCCGGTGATCGAACGACGCAATCTAACGAGTAAGAAACTAACAAGCAAGAAACTAACGAGTAAGAAAGTCTTTGACGACGCGGCGCAGTTCGTCGAGAGAGGAATCAGCGATCATGTGGAAGACGCGCGGCGTGCAGTTTGGCGGCAACTGCCGCGCGCAGAGGGCGTCGGTGATGACGAACGCGCTCGACGTAAGGCCGCGCTGCCAGTCGGCCTCGCGCGCGTCGCGGAAGTTGAGCGCGGCGGGGTCAACCCCGGCGGCGACGAGCACCGTGCGCGCCCAGCGCAAAAATTCCGGCCAGCGCGAGACGACCGCGATGAGCGCATCTTCCGCCGGGCGAACCGCGCCCACGAGCGTTTCGGGGACGCTGCGCGAGTGGAGCAGGATCATGCGGTTCGTGTCGGCGCGAAGCGACGCGCGCATCCCCTCCACGGCCTGCCCGTAGAGCGCGACCGCCATCGCGCCCGCCGGCAGGCCGCCCTGCACGCACTGTTCGACGCTCATGCCGCGCACGCGAAAATTGGTCGCCTCCTCGATCTCCGCGACGAGAATCTCGCGCAGTTCGTCGTCGGATTCGATGACGAGGAAGTGATCGGGCGGTTGAAATTCGAGCCAGCGTTTGACGCGCGCCTGTACCTCGCCGAGCGAGTGGCCGCCGTCGCGCGCGCGCTGGAGAAAGGCGGAGATGAGTTGGTCGAGTTCAAACCCGGCGTCGAGTTCGCGGTCGCGCGAGAACTCGCGCACGTAGACGCCGCTCCCTTTGCGCGACTCCACCCAGCCGCGCCGTTCGAGTTCGCCGTAGGCCGCGCTGACGGTGTTGGCGTGAATGCGGAAGCGGCGCGCGAGTTCGCGCGTGCTCGGCAGGCGTTGGCCGGGCTTGAGGTCGCCGCTCGTGACGCCGAGCATGATCTGCGTCGTCAACTGCTCGCGGATCGGCACTTCGCTGTTTTTGGAGAGCCAGAGACGCATAAGGGAACGCGCAGTGAGTGGTTAGCCGAAATGGGAAAATAAGAGCCGCATCGGTTAGACCATGCTTAACATTTCAGGTACGGGCATGCTGAATATTTTTGTACCGTTGATGGATATCACTTCAAGCTCGGACAGTTCTCCCTCATATGCATGAAGCATCACATTGACGGGGACTCCTTCGGGCGAGTGGCCTTCGGCTTCCGCTAGAATCATCGAGAAGTCGCTGGTTCGATATTCCTTCCCATCAAGTGCGAGGTCGAGCGTCGGACACCCGCAGGTGCAGCGAGACACCACGCGCACGCGCGGAAGCTGCGCGGCATAGTTCGCGGCCTCGGCCGTCCCGTGAGCAAGCAACCATTGGAGCAGCCTGCGCTCTTCGAGAGTAAGAGCGCGCAACTCCGGCGAGGTGAAATCATCCGACATGACTGCACGACATTCTAACAAAAAGGCCGCCCGCGCGCGTGCGCAAGCGACCCTTCGTTAGTTGATTGAGTTGACGGCTCAACGTTTGCGCCGCGACTTGAGCGCGTCGGTCAAACTGCCGATGACGTTCGACACTTTCGCGGCGACGCGTCCGGTCGTCTCGGCTACTGAGGTGAACAGGCTTTGGTCAGCCTCTACGGCGATCAGGCTTTGGTCAGCTTCTACTTTTGCCTTTTCCTTTCTTCGGCGCGCCCGCGTTCTGGCCTGAGCCGCCGCCCTTGCCGCCCTTGCCGCCCTTCTTCGCGCCGCCTTTGATGCCGCCC
>DATCWB010000065.1:0-11218 GCA_036566625.1 Pyrinomonadaceae bacterium | reverse complement strand
ATGATCCGCCGTCACAAAGCGCGTGCCGTTCGTCGCGGCAGTCGTGTTCTCATACTCGGCGGCCAACTGCCCGAAGGCGTCGTAGACAAACAGCGTCTCGACGCTTCCGACCACCTTGCGCACGCGCTTGCCCTGCCCGTCGTAGGTGTACTGCCCGCCGTTGTCGGCAGCCGCGTTGGTGCCGAAACTGCGCTGGCGGCCTTCGGCGTCGTAGGCGAAGAGTTTCCCCTCGGCGTCGCGCGTCAGGTTGCCCGCCGCGTCGTAGTCGTAATCCAACACCCCGTCGGCGTCCTGCTGCTCCTGCCAACGGTTCGTCGCCGGTTCTATCTCGGGGTTAACCACTTTCGCCCCCCCCTGCGCCGTGCTCGGAAAGGTCGTCTCCCCCATGTTGAACCGGCGATTGCCGAAGCGGTCGTAGGAATAGGTCTGTTTCCAACTCTGCTGCCCGCCGTTGTAAGTCTCGGCCGCAACTTCCAGCCGGTTCAGAGAGTCGTACAAGTAGGTCTGCACCAACGGTTGCGCCAGTCCCGCGTAGCTGATCTTCTGCTCCCGCATGCTGCCGTTGTTCTCCGTGGCGCTCGCCCCGTAATTCATCTCCAACTTCAACAGGCTCGTGTTGCCCGCCGCCGTCCCCAGACCCATCTGCGTGACTTGCAGGCGCGAGTTATAAACCGTCTTCTCCCACAGCCCGTTGCCCAGATGCATCTGTTCGACCGCCCCCGCCGCCGTGTAGGAAAACTCCGAGGCGTAAAGTTTAGGCGTGTCCACGGCATTTCTCTTCCCCGCCGCCTCTGACAGGTCGCCGTCCGCGTCGTACTTGAACTCCACGATCCGCCCCGATGGATAGGTCTGCGACTTGAGCGCGCCCGACAGGTAGTAAGAGTAGTCCGGGAAAGTAAAGGTTTGCCCGCCCGTCGTTTGCTCGCTCGCCCGCGTGCGCCCTAGTTCGTCGAACGCCGTGTATTTCGTGACCGACACCGGATTCAACCCGTCGCCCGTCACGACGCTGGTCAACGCCCCTTTCGAGCGCGCAATGTTCGGGTCGTCATAGGTGAAGGTCACGTCCGGTGTCGTGTCCGAATAATCGCGGAAAGCCAGACGGTTGAGCGCATCATAAGTGCCCTCCACGGTGATGCCGCGCGCGTCGGTCGTCGAAATCGTGTTGCCGTTTGCGTCGTAGGAATAACTCGTCGACCACCCGCCGTTGCACGCCGACGCGCCGGTCGGCGTCAGCAGAGATGGGTTGGCGTCCTGCTCCACCTGCCGGGCACGAATCACGCGCTTCAGCGAGTCGTAAGCAAAACACCGTGTTTGTCCGCCCTGCTCGGTCTTTAGCAGGTTGTCCTGAACGTCGAAAGTGTAGATGGTGACGAAGTTTTGCCCCGCGTTTTGCTCCGCCGGGTCTTCGATCACGCTCGTCATCCGTCCCAAAGCGTCGGAGACGCCCCGGCGCTTGCGCTTGGCCTGATCCGTCACTGTCTTCGTATTCGCGCTCACCTCCGTCGATACCATCCCGGTCGAACTCGTATTCGTGCCCCACGGCGCGGGCAGCGCGGCCCCGGCAAACGTCTCCGCCTCCTTCAAACGTCCCGTGTTGTCGGACTTCGTGCGCGTCCAGCCCATCTCCGGCTCGGTCGTCGCCTGTGCCGATGTCGCCGCCCGGTAGGGATTCGAGACGACGCTGTAAGTGGCATTACCGCTCGTCCGGTAGCGCGTCTGCACTTTGACGCCGTGCTGTTCGTTCACCACCGCGTCAACGGGGGTCGATGCGTCTTCGAGCGTCCGCGCCAGTCTGACCCTGCCGAGTTGGTCGAAATGTTGAATCGAAACTTTCTTGCCGTCGTCCTTAACATACAGGGCTCCCCTCGTCACGACCCTGCGCGCAGCGTCGTCATACTCGGTTCGCACCCACGCTTCGAGCTGCGTGTCGACGCCAGTTTTCGCTAACGTCGCCCTGCCCACCGCATCATAGATTGTTACCGACGAGAGGCCGTTATCAAGGTCGGTCGTCCGCGTCACCAAACCGGTGTGAAAGTCGTAGAGGGATTGCGTGGTGCGTTGTACCGGCGTGCCGAATGCGGTTTTTACTTCCGTCGGGTAGAGACCCGTCACGCTCCCGTCCGGCGTCACGACGCTGCCGTAGGTGATCCGGGTTTGCACCTCACGCCCGTCCGTCGTCACCGTGCGATTGCCGAATGAGTCATACTGATGGGAAACGGAAATAGAGTTGGACGCTGCCAGCGGATTGCTGTATCCGCCTTCCGTCGAATCCCACACCCTGGTTTCGGTCAAATTTCCTTCCTCATTCACGTCGTCATAAAACATCTCCGTGCGTGAGGCGGCCGTCCCGCTCGCGCCCCGCATTTCATTCCAGTGTGGCAATCCCCGCAGGCGTTTCGAGGATGCCCGGACGTAGGTGTTCGGGTTTGCGTAATCCGTGGTGTCGGTGGCGGCGGGCGCGGCGTTGTAATAACCCGACGCGCTCACGCGTTCAGGGTCTACGTCCGGCGGCGCGGTCGGTTTGCCCGCCGCGCGCCCCGGCACGTCCGGATAGTCCACGAAATCATACTCGGCCACGCTTGTGACGTTACCGTTCTTATCATAGCTGTAATCCTTGGTCGCCGTCTTGACCAAATTTCCGGCGGCATCCGCAATCGAGACGAACTCGTACTTCACGTAGGGATTGGCTGCCGACAGAACCGAGGGGTCCGCCGGAACGTTGTTTCGGTAAACGCGCTCGACGGTCGTCCCGTCGGCCGCCACCGATTTGATGAGACTGCGCTTCGTCGCATAGTTTGGCGGAGGCGACGTTGAGGAATAGCCCTCACGGTAATCAAAATAATCGGTCGAGGTGCTTCCCGCGGGACTCGTCGTGGTGACGCTCGCGGTGTCGGACACCGACATGTTGGTGTAGTTATGGAACGTCGCGCTGTACGTCCACGTCTCGGCGAGCGGCGTGCTCGCGCCGTCATATTCCTGATCGTACGTGAGCGTTTTCTGCACCGGACGATTCGACATCACTCTAAAGGCGGTGGTCTCGTTTGTGCCGGACACGTTGTCGTACAGGTATGAGTAATTGCTTCTGGCTCCCGAAGGCAGTTGTACCCGGCTGACTTCTCCCCAGCCGACGGTCGGGTTAGAGGTCGCGTCGGCGTTGTAATCGAATTCGTAATACAGCGCGCCGAGTTGCGCCGGCAAATAAACCCTCTCGGCCATGCGAAATTCTACGTCCAGATTTGTAGAGGGGCTGGAGCAAAACTGATTGCCGAAGCAATACTTGTAAACTTTCCGCACCCTGATGTTCTTCCAGAGCACCTTGGTAATCAGTTCTGCTCCCCCGAAGCCTTTGGAGCGAATCCAATCCTGGCCGGGCGCGGCTTCGTACTCGATGACCACTTTGCGTTCCAACTGGTCTTTAATGTACGTAGTTCTGTGACCGCCGTAATCCGGATCATTTGCCTGTTCGATATAGTCGATACAATTATTATTGCGGTCGCAGACGCGTTGCATGATGTTACTGCCGGGCTGCGGGTTGTGCATGACGCGCGTGCCGTCGGCGAGATACAGAATCCACTGATTGTTCTGTGCATTCCCGTCGCTGTCTCCGAGCACGTCGAGGCGCAGGTATGTCCCGTCAATCGTCGAGTAGGTGAGCGTGTCACCTCGCGCCGCAATTCCGCTGGACTGGCAGCTATAATGGCCGTCAGGCGCGTCTGTGACATACCCGTCGATGTCCGTGCTCCCGGGCAACACCAGCAAGTGCTTGCTGCCGTCCGGCATCACTATCGAGAATTTATGGATGTAGGGGCCGTCATGGCAACCACGATCACTTTCGTCTTTCAGTTCGTATCGATAGCCGTAATTCCAGCCGCCTTCTTTTTCACTCTTGACCAGTTTGGCGGAAGACCCGCCGCCCGTCTCCGGCTCGTGTACATTCGATTCCACGTCCCAAAGTTTGCTGTTGTAGCGCAAGTTCAATCCCGCGCTCATGCCGCCCCGTCCCGCCGGAAGCGCGCCGAGCGGCACGTTTAACATCAGATTGCCGCTTTGCTGGTCAATGGTCTCGACATCCGAGCCGGCGTATGAGCCGCCGGGACTGAAGCCGCGTTCGGGCGCGCTCTTTGACTTACCGTCTTGGGCAAACACGTCTCCCGCCGTCGCGGAAAAACCGGCCAGTAACAACAGTAAGACCCGGCATAGGCGTAGGGCGGACGAGCAACACATGGGGCAAGATTCCTTCCTGCAAGTTTGATTAAGTGGTTCGGTGAACAAAAACAGGGTGAGGTCAACAACCAGCGTACCTCGCAAGTCGCCCCTCGCTATTGCAAGCTCAAGAGCACCAGAATTTCGCCCGTGCCGTTTGCGAGCGGCTCTAACGCCTTGCCGATCAGCGTCCCGGGCGCATGCATCCGCCTGCCGCCGATGCTGATAGCTTCCGACTTCATAGCCACACCCACGATGTCGCTCGTCACCAGGAGGTCGCCGATCTTGATAGAGGCGCGCGTTGCGTCAACTCGCACCTTCACCCGCCCCGTCGTCGCCACCAGCACTTTGCTCACGCCCCTCTCCCCCAGCGAGATGCCCGGTTGCGCCGAGATCACCCCCGCAACTTTCGTATCGTAGGCTTCGGAGGAAGCCAGCACCTGGTTCGACTTCTCCGGGTCGAGCGCCACGACCGTCCCGGCTTCGAGTTTCTGGCTCGACTCGACCCACTCGGCCACGTCCTGATACTTCGCTTCGATGACGCCGCCCTTGATCGTCCCGGACACATTCATGCTGCCCTCCACGTCGAGTTTCACCGCAGGGTTCGGCTTGCTGATGCCGACGTTGCCGTCTTGCGTGATGGATAAAAGCTCCGCCGCCCCGTTGGCATTAAAGATGCCGAACCTGTTACTCGGCGCGTCTACGCCATTCCGGCTGCCAATAAACCATTGCAAGGTCGCAGAGTCTCTGAAACCGATGAGCGCCTGTTTATTCGTCGCAGCGGAGTCCACCCAAAACGTCTGCGCTCCATTAAACGGAGTAACGCCGCCGGCCGACACCACATGAAGTGTCGCACCCGGGTTCGTCGTCCCGACCCCCACGTTGCCGCGAAGGCTGGCTAGAAGAACGTTACCCGCCGCCCCCGAAGTGCTGCCCGTGCCGCCGACGCCGCCATTGATGACCACGCTGCCGCCAAAACCGCCGCGGTAACCTGCCGAGTTTGCGCCGCCCGCCCCGCCGCTGAGATTCAACGCGCCACCGTTCCCCGCATTAGGCGCGGCATATGCGTATGCGCCGCCGGAGCCGCCAGCAAGATTTAACGGGCCTCCATTTCCGGAGTAGTAAATTGACCCTCCGGCCAACGTCGTCCCACCCGAACCGCCTTGCAAACTAATTCCCCCGCCCGCACCGCCGGAAGCAGAATTGCCGCTGCCGCCCGCACCGCCGATAGCTGTCAACGCATCTCTTCCCACAGTTCCGGAAGCGTATGCGGCATTTGTACCTATCACGTGTAGTTGAGCGGTAGGGGCGGTCGTACCAAACGTGCCGATGCCGACGTTACCGGTGCCCGTGATGCGCATCCGTTCGAGGATTGAGCCGGCATTCGTGGTCGAGAAGTTCAACATGCCTGAGTTCGTCGCCCCGTCCGTCGCACTGGCGATGACGGCGACGCGCTTATCGGCGGCCGTCAAAGTGCTGTTGCTGAAGTAGAGGGCGCCGATGGCATCAGAAGTTCCGGACTGCCTGGTCACGAACGACAGCGCGGCATAGCGCGTGCTGTTAGACACGGCCGCCCCCGAGTTGATCTCGAAGAGCGCGGGGTTGGCGTTAATGGTGAAGGTGTTCCACAACTCCGTCCGCGCCGTCGTCCCGCCGAAGAGCGCGCCGCCCGCTACGACGAGTTTCTCCGCCGGCGCGGGCGTGCCGATGCCGACGTTGCCCGTGTTCGCGTTGTTGATGTTAGTGCCGTCCGTTACCCATTGACCTTGGGCTGTGCCGGACAATGCGCCCAAACTCAGGAGCAGGAGAAGAATGGGAAGAACGTACAACTTCGTGAACCGGCGGGAACTCTGTCGTTTTATCTGATTCATGGCTATGCCTTTTCTGTCTGTTGCGATCAGTAATCTGTTGATAGGGTTGTTGAGAGTCTCTACCGGACACGTGCCCGCAGTTCGTTGATGTGCGCCGCCCGGATATCCTTGCCGCCGAGCGGGGCCGCATCGGGATAAGTCGTCGGCGGGAGGCCCAACGCGGCCAGTGCGGGTTCCAGATTGGTACGCAGTTCCGCCATGTGGTTGCCCATAATGTTGCCCCCTATGGCCGGGGCCGGCGTGCTCCACGAGGCAGTTGCGAGCCCCGCGATCTGGCGCACGTCGTTGACGGCCTGACGCAGGTCTGTAAAGTGTTTGGCCCTGATCAGAGTCTGACCGGCGACTATGGAATCGCCCTGGAAGAAAGTGGTAGCCAAATCACCATTGCTAAAGTCGGATGCTCCGCCACCCGAGAAGACGGCCTGCACACGATAGCGATAAACATTGTCTGCTTGTGCTGTTGAGTCGGTAAACGGAGAGCCATTCTGAGGGGCAATCAGGGTGGTGACACCGCTCCGTCCCGCCCGCTCGACGACGAAGTGGCTCACCGTGCCTGTGGCGGGCGCGGTCCAGTCCCACGTCAAATCAATGCTTATACTTGGAGCGTTCTTAACGGTTGCGGTCAAGTTCATCGGCGTCGTACCGGAAGGAGTCGGGGTGGGCGTGGCAGCGGCCGGCGTCGGCTCTTCTGTCGCGATCAGTCTCCCATTGGCGGAGATATACTCTTTCGCTAAGGTGGGGTTTCCCGGCGCTTGCGCCGGTGTAGTTACTGCCGACAATCTGAGGGCGCGCCGCAGCGGCTCGAAACGTGAGACGGCGGTCACGGTCGCCACCAGTATGATCGCCATGGCGATCACGGCCGTCTTCGTCATCCCGCGCCGTAACTTCTTCGCGGGCGGCTTCCCGCGCGGGGTTCTCTTCTTCGACATTGACACCTCTAGGCAGAATGGTGGCACTCTCAAGTGCATCCGGATTCGGCAGACCACCGGCGGGTGCCAGACATGATCGCCAAGCGTTTATATGTTTGGGCGTGACGGAGGGACGGACGGTAAATATGTGAGACGGCTCCCGCCTCGAAGGCCGGGTGGGTGTAGCTTATTCGTAGTTGGCGCGATATGCCCCGACGAAGCTCTTCATCGGCAGATAATCCGTCTTGCCTGCCTCGACGGCGATGCTTTTGCCGCCCGCCCAGTCTGACCCCTCGACTCGTACCACACGGTTTGAGTTGTTCTGCACTTTGTACTGCTGCTTCGCTTCGTCGAAGGTGAGTGTGACCTGTGTGCAGGCATTGCCTTCACAATCTAAACTGGTCGACGTGGCGCTAACGGGAGTTATGGGAAAGGTATTTTCGGTCGCGCCGGCAGAACTCGCGGTGTGAGCCAGCGTTACTAATCCTATTGCTAATAAGGTGAGAAATCTCTTCATGAGGTGAAACCTCCGGAACTTACATGTTCTCGTAACCGATCAGGTGGCTGGGGAAGTGTGAGTCCCCCGGATGGTTGCGGCGCTCGAACGATAAGGCGGCAGCATTGACGAAAGGTCGCAGCACGAATCGCAGAGAGGTGTAGATGGAAGCAGTATTTAGACTGCATCATCTATTGTATTCCGATGTGTTTACTAGATGAGAGTGACGATAGCTGAGGGCTTGGCGTCAAAGGTACATCTCTTGAGAGCGAGCGCAGAGTAGACTGTGGGCGACGTGTTTGTCAAGAAACTTTTCTCAGAAGCCCATACTAGAAATAGATCCCTCTATCCGAGGCTTTCGCCACAACTGTGAAAGAGAAAGTGCTGCCTTCGGACGGGGGTTTCTAAGCATTCTGTGTAAGTGAGCTTTGATCGAGTCCGCCTGACGGCACTCGGCCGTCGAACAGGATGGCGAAGTAAATGGATCGCCTGATCTCCCGAGGGTACGAGAACACCCGCACCACTCTGGCCCAGTTCTGCCGCCATGACCCGGCGATGACAGGATAGCTCTCTGCCCATGCCTCTTCGAACTTGGCGAGCTGACGCTCGGCTTCTTCCACTGTCACCGCCTGATAGACCTCTTTCAAGCCATCGGCCACCGCCTTGCGGTCTTTATGCGAGACGTAGGAGAGCGAGTGCCCGACCAGATGCACCATGCAGAGTTGCACCTGCGTTTGCGGATAGACAGCTTCGATGGCTTCGGGGAAGCCCTTCAGTCCATCTAGGCAGGTGATAAAGATGTCCTGACCGCCGCGGTTCTTCAACTCCGTAATAACCTGCATCCAGAACTTCGCGCCTTCATTGTCGGCCGCCCACATTCCTAAGACCTCCTTAAGTCCTTGCAGGTTGATGCCGAAGGCCAGATAAATTGCCTTGTTCTGCACGCGCCCCTGACTCTTAACCTTAACTTGAAGCGCGTCGAGATAGAGGGTGGGATAGACCGTGTCTAAGGGGCGTGACTGCCCGCTGTGGTAGCGCTTTTCCTCACGCCCATAGTGCAGTGACGAATCCTGACTATACTCCATCGTGGAATCGTAATAGTCCTAAAACCTGCTATCTATCCTTACATCTATCCCACTCCCTATTTTGCCCCCGTCGCCTCTGTACTTCAGTGAAATGTGCCCCCCTCCTCTCATATTTCACTTGAACTCTTAAAGCGTTCGGGTGTATAAATTCGAGTCATGATTCCTGAGAGCGTCTTCTCCATATCGCCAAACCCTCGCTTCTTCTACCTGACCCCCTCGGTTGATGCTGCGATTGCCAAGACGAAGTATGTCATTAGGGCGAGGCAAGGGCTGACTACGATCATTGGCGATGTTGGGTTGGGCAAGACTTCCCTGTTACGCCTGCTGTTCAATGAGTACGACGACGACCCGCAGCACACTGCGGCGTTTATTGTGAATCCTAAGCAGACGAGCGAGACGGCATTCCTCAAGGCTATCTGCACTGAGTTCGGTGTGAAGACCAAAAGAAGCCAGCGGGAGACTGAATATGAGTTGCGGTCTTTTCTTATTGAGCAATACCAGGCCGAAAATAATGTTGTCCTGTTTATTGACGAAGCCCAGCAGTTAAAGGGGCCAATGTTCGAGCAGATCAGGCAAATTCTCAATTTCGAGACGGACGAAACGAAACTGATTACCATCGTTATGGCTGGTCAGGTAGAACTTCGCTACAAACTGGCCGACCGGACGAAACGCGCTCTTGTGTCGCGTATCGCTGTCTCATCCACGCTTGATGCCTTAACGCTTGAAGAGACGGGCGAGATGATTGAATACCGATGCAGTCAGGCAAAGGTGGCGAATCCCTTCGAGCCTGCGGCCATCGAAGCCGTCTATCAATGGTCTAAAGGAGTTCCCCGCGAGGCGATCAAACTCTGCGCCATGTCTGTCCAGTACGCCGAAATGAATCGCCTCTCACACATTCCCGCTGATCTGGTCGAAGTCGCCGCCGCTGACATTGTGCGCCCCTCGGAAGAGGCTGGAGCCATGACAATGCGTAGTGTCCGTAAAGCCGTATGAGCGAACCGAAATATAAAACTTTCCGCGATTTGCGCTCTGTTTCAAAAGAACCACCTGAAGTAGAAAAGCCCGCCCCTCCTACCTCTACTAGTATACCTAGTAGAACTAGAGTACCTAGCCCACCTAGTATAGCTCCCGAGCGCGACTTTCAGCGCGTCCCGAACTCTGTCACTCGCGAAGCGATGCCACAAGGCTTATTCAGGGGCAAGTCCAAACAAGTTTACGATTATCTTTATCATCAAACGCGCGGAGCAATGACCCCGAAACGAAGCATTAGAAAGTCACGCAAGGAAATCCTCAAAGGCTCTGGCCTCGGCTCGATGGTGACGGTTGACGCTGCTATCGATCACTTACGCATCGTCGGCCTTCTGGCGGTGCGACCCGCCGTCGGCTCGCTCATCGGAAACGAGTACGAAGTGTTTATGCCGGAAGAAGCATCTACTAGAATACCTAGTAGTACTAGTACTACTAGCCTTACCCAGAAAGTGGATAATCTAGTAGTACCAGAAAGTAGTAATACTAGTACAACTCAAAGCCTTGATTTGATGAATAGTTACGGCGCGCCTAAGACAAAGATCAAAGACAAAGATCATATTGATGATGACGCTGCGCTTGCCTTGCTCCAAACACTCCGACAAACCGAAAGGGAATTAACTGGTAAGAATTCGTCCAACTCAGCGCAATGGAGAGAGTTAGGCGAACTTTTAACAACCGAACTCAAAATCGCGGCGGCACGTACCACAGTCTCGAACGTGCCAGCGTTCCTGACCGAACACCTGCGACGCAGGCTATGGAAAATGGATAAGAAACGCGCCACCGAGATTGCCGCCATCGAGCCGGAGCAGGGAAATCAACCAGCCTTGACTGAGGAAGAGCGACGCGCCTGCCCTGATTGCGCAGGCACTAACTTCTGGTATCCGGAAGGCCCCGACAAAGGCGTCGCCAAGTGTCGCCACTCAAAACTCATAGAAACCCTCCAACTAAAAAGGGATGACGCTCACTAACATGAACCAATAATATGACCCCCAACCTCTTAAAATCGCACCTTCGAACTTTGTTTCACATGAAGTTTCACGCTCATTATTTTATTTCTCATGCCAATTAAAAAGCATAATTAGTCTCTCGCTTTGTGGGAATTCCGATAATGCTTCTTTTACGTCCTTAAACTCATTTTTATGGGTTATCAGCTATGGCTCTATTTATTGCTCACATTCGTGGTCTTGGAAGTTGACGGCGATCACATTTAATCATTATTGAGTCCGACCTTTATGAAAGCGCTTCCAGAAATGACTCTTATCACTTATTGGTGGCCGTGAGACGCAATTGATTTAACTCTCGTCCCTAAGCCAATGCGTGGAGGGTGTTGGGATGGGAAGATCCCTCTAGTCCGCGCGCCCCGTTGTCACCGGTTTAGATCACGTCATACATACACGAAGCGCGGTCGGGGCGCCGCCGTAACGTGCGGCGGCGCGCTGTAGCCGATGCCCGTTACCATCGGCTCGCATCCGGTCCCTGCAACAGGGGAGTGTCTAAACATAAGTAGCAAGGGCATCAGTAATGTTCGCCGCATACTTTGGATCCTTTCGCTTTCTTAACTGACGCACGTTATAGCAGCGCACGAACAAGTCTACTGCTCGTCTCAGTGCGTGCAGACAACGCGAA
>DATCWB010000064.1:0-3465 GCA_036566625.1 Pyrinomonadaceae bacterium | reverse complement strand
CGTCAGACGCGCGCGCGAGTTGCTCGGCGCGCAGAAGCGCGAGCGCGCCGACGGCGGCAAGCGCCTGCGTGCCGTTCAACAGCGCGAGACCTTCTTTCGCCTCCAGTTCGACGGGGCGGATTCCGGCGCGCGCCAGAGCCTCCGCGCTCGGCATCCGCGCGCCTTCGTAGACGCATTCGCCCTCGCCGATACAAGCGAGCGCGAGGTGCGCGAGCGGCGCGAGATCGCCGCTCGCGCCCACCGAACCCTTCTCCGGCACGACGGGCACGACCCCGCGCTCCAACATCTCGACGAGCGTTTCGACGACCACCGTGCGCGCGCCGCTGTAACCGAGCGCGAGGACGTTGGCGCGCAAAAGCATCATCGCGCGCGTCTCTTCGCCCGAGAGCGGCGAGCCGACGCCGCACGCGTGGCTGCGCACGAGATTCAACTGCAACTCGCGCAACTCCGCGCGCGGGATCGAATAATCCGACAACTTCCCGAAACCCGTGTTGACCCCGTAAACCACGCGCCCCTCCGCCACGATGCGCTCGACCACAGCCCTCGACGCCTCGACGCGCGCGCGCGCCGCCGCCGCCAGCCTCACACGCTCAGCCCCGCGCGCCACCTCCGCGACCTGTTCGAGCGACAACGATTGTCCGTTCAGTTCAATCATAGGAAAACAGTGACAAGTGACAGGGTGACGAGTGACGAGTTAAAACATCTGCCTGCTTTTAACTTGTCACTCGTCACCCCGTCACCTGTCACTCCTTCATGTGAGTGTTTCTTCCGTGACCGGCTCGCGCTCGGTCGGCCGGAGTTCGCCGGTGTCGGGTCGTTTCCATTCGCCGCTGAGGCTGCCGGTGAGAGCGCCGGTGTGGCCGGGGCGCGTGGTGCGCGTGCGCTGGCGCGCTCGCTTGGTGCGCCGCTCGGTGACGCGGCGTTGCTTGGTGGCGCGCGACAGGGTGGTCGTCACGGTGCGGATCGGGTGGAACGGGAATTCGTGCGTCGGCAGCACCTCGCCCGTCGCCTGTTTCAGTTGCACGGTGGCGAACGCGAAGATGAAGACCACGGCGTTGAAGATGATGCCGAACATCAACATGACTTCGCCGGAGAGCGAGCCGATCCCCGCGCGCCCGACGAACATTTCGAAGCCGCGCGCCGGGAACGGATGCAGGTAAACTTTCAGATTCCAACTAACCGCCAGCAGGATGAAAATCCAGAGGTAGTTGCGACGCAGGCGACGCCCGACCGCTTCCCACTCGCTGATGGTGAAGTGCGGCGTGCGCATGTCGGCGGCGAGGTGCTCGGCCCATTCCTGATCGTGTGTCGCGCTCGGCGAGAGCATCTGCGCGAAGTAGCCGGTCTCAAGCACGCGCACGCGGCTCGCCCAGATTTCGTAGTAGCGATAGCGGCGCGCTTCCATGAAGAGGAAGAAGGCGACGAGTATGGAGTTGATCGGGATGACGAAGTGCGGGTTCTCGGCGGAACTGAAGGCGAAGGAGAGCGTCGCGCCCGCCGTCAGGACAGCCCAGTTGGTCGTCGTGTCGAGGCGGTTGCGCCACGTGTTCGAGCGTTGCACTTCGCCGCGATAGAAGTGCACCATCGCCGTGTTGAATTCGGCGGGCGACAATTTGCGGCCGAGCAACGTGAAAGAGTCTGGAGATTTGTCGGGGGCGGCGGAAGGCGCGGCGGCGGGCTCTTTCGGTTGTGTGGAGGGGGGGCGAAAGCTGCCCGTGTGCTGGCGTTCGCCGCCGGAGAGTGAGCCGGTCGGTGTTCTGGGACGCATCTCAGGTTTCATCGTGTCGGTCGGTCGTCTTCCTTTGCGGGCGGCGCGTCGGCTTCGCATCGCTTTGTCTGGATGATAACACGCGCTCCGGTTTAAGCGTGATAGTTCCGGCGCGCATCCCCGCGAGGAAGTAGAGCGCGCTGTAGGACTGGTACGCCCCCCAACGCTTCGCGGCGAAGGCGCGAATCTCACGTTCGTTCAACGTCGCGCCCCCGTTGTAATACTTGATGACGACGCCGCGCAGGAACAGGTCTGCGGCCGGAAACACGTCCGCGCGACCGAAGTGCAGCATCAAGACCCACTCGGCCGTCCAACGCCCTATGCCGCGCAAACCTGAGAGGCGCGCGATGACCGTTTCGTTATCTTCCCGCGCCAGCATGCCGGAACTGAGTTCGCCCGCCCCGCATGCGCGCGCCACCTCTATGATGCAAGTCGCTTTCGCATTCGACAGGCCGAGCGCGCGCAACTCTTCGACGCTCGCACGCACCAGCGTCTCCGCGCGCGGGAAGGCAAAGTAAGTTTCGCCGCCCGTCTCCAGATGCTCGCCGTAGCGTTCGACGATGCGACGTCTGAACGTGATCGCCACGCTCGTTGCGATCTGCTGCAAGAGGATGGAAGTAACGAGCGCTTCAAACAGGGAAGGCCAGCGGGGCAGGTGCAACCCGCGATGGTCGGCTTCGAGCCTCCGCATTAAAGGATCGCGTGTGAGGAGAGCGCGCCATCCCGAAAGGTCATGTTCGAGGCTGAACACGTCGCGCACGGTGCGCGCCGCATCGTCCAAAATTTGCGGTGTGGCAAACTGCTCCGGCGCGAGTTTGAGGCGGACTGCGGGACGCGCGGGCGTGCCGCCCGGCTCGACGGAGAGCAGGAACAGTCTCTCGCCGAAATGAATCGCGCGACCGTAGCGGCCTTCCGCGAAAGTGTCCACGGCCTCCGTATCGGTGAAGCGCAGGAAGCGCGCCGTGGACGCGAAATCGAAGGGCGCGCGGGCGCGCAGAATGAGTTCGGGCATGCCGCGAAGTGTCGCAGAAACGGGCGCGAAGCGTCAAAGTCTGCTCGCTTGACAGCGGGCGCGGGCGTGCCTATAGTCAGTTTTTGTCTGCCGCTGATTGAAAGCGTCCCTGAGCGCGATATGTTTGAGCCTGAGACGGAGAAGGACGCCGACGCGCGCTGGATGCGTGTGGCTTTGGAGGCGGCTCGCGCCGCCGGGACGGAGCGCGAGGAAGTGCCCATCGGCGCGTGCGTCGTCAGTCTCGCAGGCGAGCTTTTGGCCGTGGCGGGAAACCGCACGCGCACCGACTGCGACCCGACCGCGCATGCCGAAATCATCGCCCTGCGCGCGGCGGCACGACAAGTTGAAAATTACAGGCTCGTGGGCGCGGTCGTCTACTCGACGATTGAGCCGTGCGCGATGTGCGCGGGCGCGCTCGTGCAGGCGCGTGTGAGGCGTCTGGTCTACGGGGCGCGCGACGAACGCGCGGGCGCGGTCGAATCGGTCTTTCGCATCTGCGACGACAGTTCTTTGAATCATCGAATGGAATTAACGGCGGGCGTGCTCGAAACGGAATGCCGCGAAGTGATGCGAACATTCTTCCGCGCCCGCAGAAAAGCAGAGGTCAGAGATCAGAGGTCAGAGGTTAGTTAAAGGCACGCGAGTAGTTTTTTAACTAACCTCCGACCTCTGATCTCTAACCTCT
>DATCWB010000063.1:0-4678 GCA_036566625.1 Pyrinomonadaceae bacterium | reverse complement strand
GGGACGTGCGAAGTGCAAATCGGCGACGAGATATTCCGCGTGGCGCTCTTTGATCCGAAGCGTCTGCGCGGCGCGCGCGGCGCGGGCGCGGAGGCGAGCGGGCGGGCGCAGGTCACGGCTTCGATGCCGGGCAAGGTGGTGCGCGTGCTGGTCGAAGCGGGCGCGAAGGTGGAAGCAGGCGACGGGTTGGTCGTCGTCGAAGCGATGAAGATGCAGAACGAATTGAAGTCGCCGAAGGGCGGCGTGGTCGTCGAAGTGCGAGCCGTGGCCGGGGCGACGGTCAACGCGGGCGACGTGCTGGTTGTAGTCGAATAAACGTCGAAGCACAGTTGCGGTTGCCGGGTGCGAATGTGTCGGGAGCGGGATGATCGAAGTCTCACCCTTGTAGTCTCTTTAACCGGAACAGGAGGAACACGGACATGTTGAAGAAGGCGGGTTATTTTGCGACGCGCTCGGCGGCGGCGATTTTGTGGCTGTCGCTCCTGGGCGCAACGGCCGAGGCGAAGGTGACGAGCTACATGACGGGCAACGCGGCGGACGTGAACCCGGCGCTCCTCGGCCCCGCGCATGATTTCGGCGGCGGCGGCACGGACGTTGACGCGGCCATCCAGTGGATCATTGACGAGGTGCGCGGCTGCACGAGTTGCGCGACGAAGCTCGATGTCGTCGTGCTGCGCGCCTCCGGGTCGAACGGTTACAACGATTATATCTACGCGATGAACGGCGTGGATTCCGTGGAGACGCTGCTCATCACCAGTCGTCGCGACGCGAGCAACGCGGCCGTCGTGGCGGCCATCAGGAACGCGGAAGTGATCTTCTTCGCGGGCGGCGACCAGTGCAACTACGTGCAATTTTTCAAGGGGACGCCGGTCGAAACGGCGGTCGAATCCGTCTACGCGAAGGGCGGAGGCGTCGGCGGCACGAGCGCGGGCTTCGCCATCATGAGCGACTTTACTTATGACGGCTGCGGGGGCAGCGCGTTGTCGGCCGATGCGCTCGCCAACCCATACCACCGCACGATCAGCTTCACTTACGACTTCTTCAAGTGGGCGAACATGGGAACGACCCTTGCCGAGACGCACTTCGTTCCGCGCGACCGGATGGGGCGTCTCATGGCCTTCATCGCGCGGCAGATTAAGGACGGCGTCGCCACGAGCGCGCTCGGCGTCGCGGTCAACGAACGGACATCGCTCGTCGTGGATCGAAACGGGTTGGCACACGTCATGGGCGACGGGGCGGTCTACTTCGTGCTCGGCGATCACCCGCCGGAGGTCTGCGCGCCCGGCACGCCGCTCACTTTCTCGAACTTCAAAATCTGGAAAGTGTCGAGCGGCGGCACGTTCGACCTGCGGAACAGACCCGCGAGCGGGTGGAGCTATCTCGTCAGCGTCACGAACGGCCAATTGAGCCAGAACCCTTATTGAACCGACACGATTTCAACGCGGAGGCCGGGCGGGCGCGAAGTTGACGCTTCGACTTTCCGCCCGCGCGCCCGCGCGTTCAATTTCACTTTATGATTCGACACACTGAGGAAGGCGGCGAAGTCGCGGCGGAAGAGTTGCGCGTGGTGCTGTGGGACATTGACGGGACACTCCTGCGCTCGACGCGTCCCGGCGCGTTCAAGGATTACGTCGTGCCTGTGCTGGAGAGCATCTTCGGCACGGCGGGACGCATTCACGAGATGCGCGTGTCGGGCATGACCGACTTGCAGATCATCGGCGAAGCCCTCAGCGACGAAGGCTTCACGGCCGGGCACGTCCGCGAGCGCGTCGAAGAAATTCGCACGCGGTTTATGATCGAGATGGAACGCGTCGCGGCCACGGAGACCGCAGACAACCCGCTCTTTCAACCGCTCGCAGGCGCGCGCGAAATTCTGGAGCGCGTCCGCGTGCAGCCGCGCTACCGCTCGTCGCTGCTGACGGGAAACCTCGAACCCGCCGCGCATTTGAAGTTGCGTCTCGTCGGGCTCTCCGAATTTTTCCAACAACTCCCCGGCGCGTTCGGCGACGACTCGCATGACCGGCGCGACCTGCCCGCCATCGCCGCCGCGCGCATCAACGCCCGGCTCAAACTCGCTCTGCGCCCCGCGCAGTTCATCGTCATTGGCGACACACCGAACGACATCGCCTGCGCCAAACATTTCGGCGCGCGCTGCGTCGCCGTCTGCACCGGGCGTTTCGACACCCCCGCCACGCTCGCCGCGCACGAACCCGACGCGCTGCTTCCAGACCTCTCCGACACGGAACTCGTCCTCAGAACTTTCGACGCCCTGTGACGGGCGGGTAACTTCGCGGGAAGATGATTAAGCGCCATCCTGCTGTCGCTTCACTATTTTATTTGAGAGGAAGTATTTACTCACCAGTGCGAACCCGACGCTCCGCATCAGCCTGACAAGGCATGCGGCGCGGCCTCCCGATCTCATCTCTTTTTATATTGTTTTTTCGAGCGGAGTCTTGGATACTGTCCGCTCGTCGCGGGTCAATTCCAGCCTTCGCCGCCCGCCGGTGAATAAAACACTTGTCACCCTTGTGGTCGAGGGGAACATTCGTCCTCCTCACGCGATCTTTAACCGTTCAAACATCTGAAAGGAGAAGTAGATTATGCCGTTCTTCGTCATCAAGGGCACTTTCCACGTCACAGGTTATTCTCCGGACGGAGACTCGATCAGATTCCGCGCCGATGATGAAACGAACTGGACTAAGTTGGCGGGTCCGCCGGTGACCCTGAACGCCAAGCGTCACGCGCAACTCCGCCTCGAAGCGATCGACACGCTGGAAACCCATTATCGAAACACGCGCCAGCCGCCCGCGATGGCGACCCGGGCTTTAGATTTTTTGTTGCAAGGGTTGAACATCACCGGCGTTAAGTGGAACGACCCGCAGACCAAAATCATGTCGGCGAATGACGAGACCGAGGGCTACATCATCAGCCGCAACGTCGAGCCGAACAGGCGGCCCGTCGCTTTTGTTTTTGCGGGCGAGCCGCCGACTACCGACGGCTCCAGCATCTTTTTAACTCCCGAGCAGTTGCGTGCAAGCCTGAATTATCAGTCGGTCGAGGCAGGCTTGGCGTACCCGACCTACTACAAAGGCTTGTTTCCCGACCTGCGCGATACCTTGACGGAAGCGGCGAGCCGCGCGCGCGAGGCGGGTCTTGAAATTTGGGCTAAAGACCGGACAAATGACGGGTTCGCGGTGGAAGGTTTGGAGTCCATTTCGGAAGAACACGTTATTTTGCCGAAGCTGTTTCGTCGTCTGGCCGAATACCTTGAAGTCGGCGGCACGGTCATCGGCTTCAAAGAATTTTTGGAAGCGAAAGCCGAGGACATCACGATCATTTCGACCGCGCACTTCACGCACTTCGACACGGTCGTTGAAGTCGAAGGGAATGTGGTGCGAATGACCGAGCGGGCGGAGAACTTAGTTTTTGAAGGATAGGCGTCCTATCTTTCTTATTTCCCGCCGCTTTTTCTTCGGCGTAGATATGTCAGGCGGCTGACAAAAAAGCTGTGCGCGCCACCGCGAGCGGCCTGCTTTTATTCTCACTACTTGCGGCGACGGGGTGGCGGGCGTTACAGGTAGGACTAGGGACGGTGAAAGCCGCGCTCGATGTCGCGCGTCGTGAGGCGCAGGATGGCGGGGCGTCCATGGGGGCAGGTGGTGGGCGAAGAGGTCTTGAGCAGGCGATCAATGAGCCAGCGCATCTTCTCCGGCGCGAGCGGCATGTTGACCTTGATCGCGGCGTGACAGGCGAGCGAGGCGGCGACGCGCTCGCGCAAAGTCTCGCGCGCCGCGCCGCGCCGTTCGGCCTCGACCGTCTCCAAAATTTCGGCGAGCAGGTTGCGCGCCTCGCTCGCGGGGAGGTCTGCGGGCACGGCCTTGATCGCGACCGTGCGACCCGACAGTCGCATGAGGCTGAAGCCGTAAGTTTCGAGTTCGCCGGCGACCGTGTCGAAGGCGGCGGCCTGGGCGGGCGTGAGGTCGAAGGTTACGGGCAAGAGCAGTTGTTGAGATTCGGGCGCGCGGGTCTCTTCGAGTTTGCGATATTTGTCGAACAGGATGCGCTCGTGCGCGGCGTGCTGGTCAATGAGCAACATGCCTTCCGCGTCTATCGCGATGATGTAGCTTTCTTCGAGCTGGTAGAGCGGGCGGATGTTGTCGGCGACGGATTCGACCCCCACTTCGTACATCGCGCCCGCGATTGAATTGAGCGGCGGGAGCGGCGCGTGCTCTACTCGCGCCGCTGACGGCCGCTGCGCGCCGCTCGCGACGTTCGCATCATTCGACGCCGTGCTTTCATCCGGCGGTTGATGTCGCGTTGCCAATTCGTCCGCCACGGCGGGAGAAGCATTCAACCCGCGCGACCCGGCAAGGTTCTCGCGCCCTTCCTGCGGGACGGTTCCCGCGTCGCGCGCGACCGAATCGAGCGTGTCACGCAGCGCAGGCGGCATCCCGGATGCGCGCGCCGCAAACTCCCCGGTCGCCAGCAGTAGCAACTCGTCGTCCGTCGGGGGGGCGAAGCCGAACTCGATGCTCTCCTGTTGCGGCAGCGGCGCTTCAACCCGTGAGCCGCGCCGCGCGCCCTCGCCCGGCCGGTCGTCGCTCGCCGCCGCCGCGACTCCCGACGATTCACGCGCAGCGTCGTGGCCGCTCGCGCCCGCTGGCCCCCAACCGGAAAC
>DATCWB010000062.1:0-31249 GCA_036566625.1 Pyrinomonadaceae bacterium | reverse complement strand
TGACCGGACGGCTGATTTCACGGCCACCCTATGCACCTTCTCCATCACGCCGAACGCGCAATCGTTCGGTGCGAATGGCGGCACGGGCACTGTCACCGTGACGACGGGCGGCGGCTGCTCCTGGTTTGCAACGAGCAACGCGTCGTGGATTACGTTCACCAGCGGCGCGGGCGCTACGGGCAGCGGGACTGCCACCTTCACCGTGTCGCCCAATTCGAGCAACTCCGGTCGCACCGGCACGCTCAACGTCGCCGGACAAACCTTCACGGTGACGCAGGCCGGGCTTGCCTGCGCGCAGAACCAGCCCATCATCTCCGGCACGCCCGTCAACGGGACGCTCACGGCCAGCGATTGCAATAACCCCTTTCCCCTGGCCAACGGGCAACCCGACAACTCGAAAATCGACGTGTACACCTTCAACGGCATAGCCGGGCAACAGGTCACCATCACGATGACCTCAACAGCCTTCGACACGGTGCTCTACCTGCTCGACGCGAACAACAACATCCTGGCCTTCAACGACGACATCGACAATACCACTACCAACGCGCGCATCTCGTTATTCACCCTGCCCGCCAACGGGTCGTATTCCATCCTAGCCAACTCGTTCAGACCTTTCCCCGAAGAGCAGGGCGCTTACACGCTGACGCTGACCGGCGGCGCGACGTGTAACCCCACCCCGATTGCCTACGGCGATACCAGGCAGGGCACGCTCAATTCGGGCGATTGCAGCAACCCGATTGATCCGGACGGCACGCCGGTTGACTTCTACACCTTTAACGGCACGGCCGGTCAGCAAATCTCTATCACGATGACGGCCACCTCGGGCAATATCGATCCTTATCTCTACCTGCTGCTGCCAAACGGCGACCTGCTGGCCGACGACGACAACGGCGGCGGCGGTACGGCGGCGCGTATCCCGCAGACCGCGGGCTTCGGCCGCCTGCCCGTCAGCGGCACTTACACCATCGTCGCCAACACTTTATCGGCGAGCCAGACGGGGGGCTATAACCTGACGCTGACGAAGGCGGCGACCGATTGCGCGTCCGTCACGCTCACACCGGGGACGACGGCCAACGGCTCGCTGGCGGCTGGCGATTGCCGCCTGCTCGAAGACGGTTCGTTCATCGACGCCTACACGTTTGCCGGCACGGCCAACTCGCAGGTCGTCATCACGATGACATCGGCCACCAGCGGGTTAGTGCCCGTTCTGTTCCTGCTCTCGCCCACGGGCGAAGCGATAGGCATTGATGTCAACGAGGACGGGGACAACACGGCGCGCCTGCCCGACAGCGGGACGGGGGCGTTCACGCTGCCGACGGCCGGCAATTACACGGTGCTCGCCAACTCCTCCGTCCCCGGCCAGACCGGCAACTACACGCTCGCGCTGACTTCGAACGGTTATACTGTCAGCGGGCAGGTCACAGGCGACGGTTCCGGCTTGAGCGGCATACTCGTCAGGTTGCACGGGCCAGAATCGGCCATCATGACGACTACGACGGACGCGAGTGGTAACTACTCTTTTGTCGGTCTGATTGGGAACAGCCTCTACACGATAACGCCAGCCGACACTGCGCTGTACAGTTTCAACGGCTATACAGTGCACACGTTGCAACACGACCAGACGGTAAATTTCACCGGCACGCGGCGAACTTACTCTATTAGCGGCCGGGTGACGACGACCGGCTCAATGTGGAACGACGCAACCGTCACGCTGACAGGCCCGGCTGGTTTCACGCCGCGCGTCATGACCACGCAGTCAGATGGCAGCTACTTTTTCTTCGCTCTACCGGCCGGTAGCGATTACACGGTGACGGCCACGCAGCCGAACTACACCTTTGCCCCGTCCTCCATTGCCGTGCCTAATCTGTTGGCAGATCGTTCCGGGGCTAATTTCGTGGGCACGCTGAAAACGTTCACGATCAGCGGGCGCGTCATGAGTGGGACGATCAGACTGGCCGGCGTGAGCATCAGCTTAGGCGGCTCGGTAAACGGGATGACGCAGACAGATACGAACGGCAACTATTCGTTCAGCCTTCCGGCGGGCGGCACTTACATCGTTACGCCGACGCTCGCCGATTACACGTTTGCTCCGGCAAATCAGCAATTTAACAATTTATCGTCCGACCAGACGGCGAACTTCACGGGCACATTTAATACTTTCACCATCAGTGGAGCGGTGGGCGATGGTCAGTCTGCACTCAGTGGTGTGACCATGACGCTCAGCGGTTCACAGTCGGGCACGACGACGACGGACGCGAGCGGCAGCTATTCGTTCGCCAACCTGCCCACCGGGGGGAATTACACGGTCACGCCCACAAAACAACATTACAACTTCACCCCGCAGAGCCGCACGTTTACTAATTTGCGTGGTAACCAGACCGGGGTCGGCTTCACCGCCTCTCTAAAAACCTACACCATCAGCGGACTGATCACTGACGCAAGCGGCGGCCTCAGCGGTGTCACTGTTAATCTCACTGGTGCGCAGTCGGGTACGACGACGACGGATGCGAACGGCAATTACTCGTTCAGCGTTCTGGCGACTCGTGACTATGCGGTCAGAGCCACAAAACAAAACTATACCTTCAATCCGCCGAGTCATACGTTTACTAATTTGAGCGGCAATCAGACCGCGGCTAACTTCACGGCCACACTGAACACCTACACCATCAGCGGACTGATCACCGGCGCAAGCGGCGGCCTCAGCGGTGTGATGGTTAGCTTGAGTGGCGCACAGGCAGCTACGACAACGACAGATGCGAACGGCAACTACTCGTTCAGTGTTCCGGCAGGCAATACCTACACTGTGACGCCTTCAAAAGCTTTCTATAGCTTCGATGCATCCCCTCGTACCTTCGACAGTATTACGACCGACCAGACGGCGAATTTCACCGCTACGCTCCTGACCTTCACACTCAGCGGGCGTGTGTCGCAGGGTGCATCCGGGCTGTCCGGTGTGACGATCACACTCTCAGGCGACAGCACCGCCACGACTACTACTGACGCACAGGGTAATTACTCATTCAATAACCTGACGGGGGGCAGCAGCCTGGTGGTAACCCCCACGAGGGCGCACTACACGTTCGCCCCATCGAGCCAGTCTATCAACATCGATGGTGAGCGCGCGGGCATTAACTTCGAGGCCACGCCCGTGCCGAACACGATCCAGTTTACTTCCTCTAACTATCAGGTTGGCGAAAGTGGCGGGCGTGTAACTCTCACCGTCACGCGCAACGGCGACACGTCCGGCACAGCGACAGTCGATTATCGCGTCACCGACACGGACACCTTCACGGTCGGTTGCTTCGACCGCGTCAATAATCAGGGCGGGGCTTATGCACGCTGCGATTTCGCCACGACCGTCGGCACGCTCTCATTCGCGCCCGACGAGGCGAGCAAGCAGATCACCGTGCCTATCATCGACGACGGCCACGCCGAGGATTCCGAGACCTTCCAACTGCGCCTGGATAATCCCTCCGGGGCGACGCTGGGTACGACCGACGTGGCGACCGTGTCCATCGCGGACAACGACACGGCCGTGGATCAGAACCCGATCCTGACGCACCCCTTCTTCGTCCGGCAGCAGTATCTGGACTTCCTCTCCAGAGAGCCGGATACGAACGGCTTCAACGCGTGGCTCGGCCTGCTCAACGGTTGCGCGAACGCCTTCAATGGGCCTTCGACTCCCTCCGGGTGCGACCGCATCTTCGTGTCGGGCGAGGGATTCTTCCGCTCGTTGGAGTTTCAACTCAAGGGCTTCTACGTGTTCCGCTTCTACAAGGCAGGCTTCGCACGTATGCCGGAGTATCTGGAAGTCGTGTCAGACATGAGCTACGTGGCCGGGCAGACGGCAGAAGAGGTTTATGCGCGTAAGGCACAGTTGGCGACACTCTTCACCCAGCGGGCGGAATTCCAGACCGCCTACGGGGGAATGACCGACGCGCAGTACGTCGCGGCGCTGCTCGACCGCTACGGTCTCAACAAGGTGACCACGCCCGACCCGGCTCAGCCCGACGGGAACGCGAAGGTGACGCTGACGAGCGCTGACCTGACGAACATGCTGAGTGCCAACACGCTGACGCGGGCGCAAGTGCTGCGTGCCGTCGCGGACTCGGACGCGGTGGGCTCAGCCGAGTTCAACAACGCCTTCGTCGGCATGCAGTACTATGGATACCTGCGCCGGAAGCCCGACCAGGCTGGCTTCGACGCGTGGCTGCGCGTGCTGCAATCGGGCGACGTGCGCACAATGGTGGATGGCTTCCTCAACTCCGTCGAGTACAAACTCCGCTTCGGCCAACCATAGAGTCAGGATTGGCCGGGATTAACGGAGGCTTGCCGGCGATAAGGCGTAGTGAAGAGACAGGGCTTTGAGTGTGACTGTCAATAGCCGGCGTATGAAGATATAAGCAAGTAGAAGGTGGCAAGGGAAACCGGCGGGAAGGGTTGAGCAAATTATTCTATCCGCCGGGATGTGTCGCACGGGTTAATGTGTACCTGGCCCAGTGTATGTTACTTTAAATGACAATAAACCACTTGCGATGATCCTAAAATGACCGGCACCGGGCTTGACGCTGCCAAGTCAGGCCAGTGAGAAACAAACCAGTGATGCAGACGGCATATAATGCCGTCTGATAATCCACTCTGCCTCTCGCATAAGCACTCACCTGTTAAGCATTTAGCGCCCTTAAATGCGTCGTGGGACGGAAGTCTCATTCCGTCCCGACATCACTACTTATTATTGAACTTTCCTTCAATACCCCTTCCTTTCATCGCTCAACTTTACCTTCCGGCGACCCAGCAGCCCGGCCACCTCTCCGCTTCGGCATCAACTGATACCGGATAGACAAAAAAAAGACGACCCTCCAGCCGCGACGCGCGCGCTCTCATCAAACAGCTCATGAAGATGGAAGGTGGGCAGCGGCTGAAGGTAGGAAAAAAGATGTGGGGCGAGAAGATGGTGCTGGCGAAGAGGACGAGACGGCCTTCGGCGCCCAAACAGAGGCTGGCACAAAGAAGTCGCCGCGGAGGCAGAAGCCGGTAACTCCGCACTGGACAAGCCCCGTGCAGCCATCCCGACTTAGGGTGAGCCGCTTCGGATCAAGCGAAAACGGCAAGATCGCAGACCTCTCCCTGCCAGACTCCAACCCTCCAAACCACCTCCGCAACACGCCTGCAACGTAGATGTAATTGGAATATCTATTGACTGCCCGATCCGAGGTGCAAACCTCAAGAATTCCTCAAGAACCGGGTGTTATTTTCCGCCTGTATTTACACGTCGGCTCAGGTTCTCCGGATTGCCTACCTAAAGACAGGTGTAGCAGTCCGCCACGACAATTACTCTCCACGGATTTGGGTGTCACAACTTGAAGGTACATCAAGGAGTATTGCAGATGCGTATAAATTCTCAGCCCCGCACGCGCCGCATGATGCCGCGCATGCTTCTACTCACAGCATTTTGCCTTGCCGCGCTCGTTTTTAGCGTCTCCGGTTCGCTGAGTTCGAGGGCTGCCGGGGGCGGAACGCCTTCACGCCAGGCAACGAAGGGCAGTTCGGCGCAGGACGACCACGCAGAGGGCAAAAATCTGCCGCCCGAGTTTGACGTGCGCGGCGCGGACGGCGTGCCCAAAGGCGGAACCATGCGCATCCCGAACGGCGATGAGCTGAAAGCCATGAGCGTTGCGGCTAAAGACTCCAAGAGCGCGCTCGCACTCTCTCAGGCAAAAGCCATCAGCGCGCTGCAAAGCGGCGTCGGCGCTCCGCTGCGGGTTTACACCAACGCGCTGACAGGCACTCCGCGCCATATGCTCAGCCATGCGGGCTATCTGTCGCCTGCTCGCCTGGCGCACCCGGAAACCATCGCGCGCGAGTTTCTACGCGAGTGGAAAGATGCGTTCCGCTTCACCGACGGCGATCTCGGTAATTTGAAGCTGAAGAGTCGAGCCACCGTGCAGGATATGGGCACGACCGTGATGCTGTTCGAGCAGGAAGTCAACGGCATACGGGTCTATCAGGGGCAGGTGTTGGTCAACGTGAACCGCACCGGGCAGATCATGAGCGTCGGCGGCGAGAGCTTCCCGCAACTCTCCGTCACAAACTCTTTCGCGCTCGCGCCCGAACAAGCTATCAGCCGTGCGGCCAACGCTCTCGGCGTCGCCGACTTCTCGCCCGAACGTCTGGGCACGAAAAAAGTTTTGCGGACGTTTGGCGACCTCCCACAGGAATTCGAAGATGGGGAAGTGTTCGGGGGAGGCGGTGTCTTCACAGATAAAATCGTCGTCACGCGCACGATATTTCCGATGGGCGAGACGGGGCGCGCGGCCTATAAGATCACGCTCACCACGCCGCAGTATTACGGCATCGTGTGGGAGAACATCGTAGACGCGGAAAGCGGCGAAGTCTTGCGGCGCATCAGCCTGACTTCGTTCCAGGCCGGCGGCGGATTGGGGGCAGGACGCCGCGGAACTTTCCGCGCCGACGTGCAGAATCGCGTCGAGACGCAAAGCGTCACGGGCACGGCAGGGCGGGGAAAGACCTTCGACACTTATCCGACCGCACTGTCCGGTCGCTTAGGCTTCGGGAGGTCAACCGCGCCCGGCGATCCGCCCAACTATCAGACCAACGAGTTCGTCACGGACGGCAACAACGGGCGTGGTTTTAAGACGAGTCAGGTTGCCAACCGCACCGAAGGCTCTTTGATCTACTCCATTCCGTTCGGTCAGGTGCTGCGCGGATTTCCGGATGCCCTCAACCCCACGGCCGAGTCTCCTTTCGGCTGGTTCTATCTGCCGACGAGCGGCGGCGGGGCGGAAATAGTGGCGAGCGATACGAATCGCGCCAGCACGCGCGCTTACGGCTACACGATGTCTCCGGAGGCCAAAACGCGCAACCTCCCGGCCAATTCTCCAACCGGCGACCGCAACCAGCCGTTCTCGGCCACGGTGACGGACATCACCAGCCGCCCTCTGGCACAGCGCCGTTTCAGCGACGGCCGCGAATTGACCTCCGTCATCCAATCCAATTACACGGAGGGCAATAACACCATCGTCGCCGACGATCACCAGGACGACAACGAGGCGACGCACGGCATCAGGGGCTATTCGCCGCTCCGGCAATTCACGGCGGATTACTTTACTTTTGTTAACAGCTACGAATACGGAGGCGTAGACGCGGCCGCTTTAAGCCCGGAGGGCTTCCCCCCGAGCGTCGATCCGGACGTTTACCCCGCCACCCTCGCGCTCTTCTACAACATCAACCTGATCCACGATTACCTGTACAGCATCGGCTTCACCGAATCCATGTGGAACTTCCAGCAGGACAACTTCGGTAGGGGCGGAGCCGGCGGCGACGGCGTCAGCGGGCAGGTGCACGACGGGTCGGGCACGAATAACGCTAACTTCAGCACGGGCGTTGACGGAGAAACCCCGCGCATGCAGATGTATCTCTGGACGGAAAACGGCACGAGGCGAGCCGACGGCGATTTCGATTTCGACGTGGTGGCGCACGAGTATTACCACGGCGTCTCGAATCGCTCGGTCGGAAAAGGTTCTTCGGGCTGTCTGGGCGTGGCCTTTTTCGGCGAGTCCGGCGGGCAGGGCGAGGGCTGGTCGGATGCTATCGCCGAGTCGATGACCGACGACGACGTGACGGGCGAGTACGTCACGGGCGAGTTCGACCGGGGCATCCGCCAAATCCCCATGACCAACTTCCGCTGGTCTTATGCGACGATCAATCGCAGGGCTTTCACGCGCCGCGATCAGGGGCCGCCCGATCCGAACGGCAGCGTCAGCACCAACCCGACGAACGTCCCCTTCTTTCAGGTGCACCACGTCGGCACGGTCTTCGCCGCCATCCTCTGGGACATGCGCGAGTTGTTGATCGTGAAAGACCCGAACGGCACTTTCTTCGACGGCAACAGGCGTCTGGGCGCCGGGACCAACTTCTTCATCGGGCCGCGGCAGGTAAAATCAATCGACACCAGACACCCGATTGATTACCGCGAGTCGTTCGGCACGCACACCACCGCGACGGGTCCCACGGGCGGCACGTCCGTCTTGCCTAACGTCAAGGGTAACGAACACATTGTCCGCCCGCCGCTCGTCGCGCAGGAGATCGCGAGCCGCGGCGACCGCGTCGGGCCGCTTGCCACCGCCGTCAGCAACGGCGGGCGTCTGGCCGACACGCTCGTCCTGCGCGGCATGCAACTCTCTCCCTGCAACCCTTCGTTCGTGGACACGCGCGATTCTATTCTGGCCGCTGACCGCGAACTCACCGGCGGAGAGAATCAGGCCATCATCTGGCGTGCCTTCGCCAGCCACGGCGTGGGACTCCTCGCGCAGTCAACGAACTCGAACCCGACCAGCGATCCGGCCACCTCGATGGTGCCCATCGTGGCCGAGGATTTCAGCGTCCCGGCGGGAGTCACCGCCTGTGAGACGAGCGGGCCGCTTGCCGCTCCCAACTTCGCTCTCGCCAACACGGCGGCCAATCAGGTTACGGTGACGATTGTGCCCGTGGCGGGCGCGGCCACCTACATTATCTCGCGCTCGATCACGCCCGGCGGCAAGATCGTCAAGATCGCGGAGATTCCGGCCACCCAGACAGTCTACAATGACAATAACGGCGGTCAGGGACTCGACCTCGGAACCTATTCCTATCAGGTGCGCGCCACGCGCAACCCGCAATGCGTCTCCACGGCGCAGACGAAAAACATCAACGTCACGCTCGGCGTGCCGTTGAACGAACCGTCGCCGATATTCGGCGGTGTGGATCAGGTTTTAGACCCGGAGACCGGCGACAGTTTGATCGTCAGTTGGCTGCCGGCCTTCTCGCTCAAGCCGAATGCGAATATCGTCTATGACATTTACCGCGTGGAGGAACCCGTACACAGCATGAGCGGGGAAGACCCGACCTTTACCCCATCAGCCGCGAACCGCATCGCGCAGGGCGTGTCCGGCACGTCTTATGTGGATACCGGCTTGCAGCTCGCGCAGGCTTACTACTACATCGTGCACGCGCGCGATGCGGGCAACAACAAGTTAGACACCAACAACACCGGCAACCGGAACGCGGACTACAACGCGCCGACCGTCAAGACGATCAAGAGCGTAGTGTTTCCGCTTGAGAACTTTGAAAATCCGTCGGCCGATAGCAGATTCGTGCCGCCGCTGCACGAAGCCGGCACAAACCCCAGGCAAGACCTGGCGCAGTTCCAGCGCGTGGAACAGTTCAAGTTCGGGGGCAACGACATCGTCTCGGACATCATGTACGCGCCTGATTTCAGCCCCGGCGACGAGCAGGGTCTGCCCGATCCGGCCGGCACACACCACGGCGGGCCGAGCGACTTCAACACCGTCATCGGGCCGTTCACCAACCTGACCAATACTTCGGTCATGGAATTCGATAACGCCGTTAACGCCGAAGCCTTCTTCGACGGCGGCGTGATAGAAATCTCCGTGGGCGATCCGACCTTCAACGGCAATGCCGTGGTTCCCAATAATGTCACCTTCTTCGATGCCGCCGATTACATTCTTGAGGGACGCTACAACAGTCGGCTCACGGGAACAATCGAGGGCGTCAGGGCCTCGCCGCTCTATCCGCGTAAGGCTTATACGGGCTCGAAAGGCCCACACCACGTACAGATCACGCTCCGGTCATTCGCTCCCGGTCAGCGACACAATCCCGGTGGCGCGCCCGTCTACATACGCTTCCGCATGTCCTCGGACGCCGCCTCGGCGAACGGTCTGGACAGCGGTTGGTACATAGACAATTTGGTATTGCATAATCTCGGCACGCCGACGACCGCAACGCCGACACCGACGCCGACCGCAACACCAACGCCCACTCCGACAGCGACGCCGACGCCAACAGCGACGCCGACGCCGACTGCAACACCAACGCCGACACCGACGGCAACACCAACGCCGACGCCAACGGCGACACCGACACCAACTCCGACGCCAACACCAACTCCGACGCCGACCGCGACGCCGACGCCGACACCGACGCCGACACCGACAGCGACGCCGACGCCGACACCTACACCGACCGCGACGCCGACACCAACGGCGACGCCAACGCCAACGGCGACGCCTACACCGACCGCGACGCCGACGCCCACTCCGACGCCGGTTGCGACGCCGACCCCGGCCAGCGTGCAATTCGCAGCGGCCACTTACGGCGTGGCCGAGACGGCCAACAGCGTGACGGTCAGGGTTACACGCAGCGGCGACATGAGCGGCACGGTGAGAGTCGAGTTTGCCACCGGCGACTCGGCGGCCGTCGCCAGATGCGACACCGCCAACGGCCAGGCCAACCAGCGGTGCGATTACGAGACGGCCATCGGCACGCTGCAATTCAACCCCGGCGAAACGGCCAAAGACGTGAGCATCTTCCTCTGGAACGATGCGCACGTGGAAGGCAACGAGACGTTCCAAATCTCTCTGCGGGGTGTCAACGGCGGCGCGCTCGGCACGCCTTCGACGACGACCGTCACCATCACGGACAACGACACGGCGGCGTCGAACGTCAACCCGATTGACGTTGACGACTTCTTCGTCAGGATGCATTACCTGGACTTCCTGTACCGTGAACCGGATCAGGAAGGCTACGACGCCTGGGTGGGAGTGCTCCGGAACTGCTCGGATAAGAACAACAACCCGAAGTGTGATCGCATCACGGTGTCGTCGTCGTTCTTCCGTTCGCTGGAGTTCCAGATCAAGGGCTACTTTGTCTATCGCTTCTACCGTGTGTCGTTCGGGCGCCTGCCGACCTACGAGGAGTTCATACGCGACTTGCGTCGGGTGACGGGACAGACGGAGGCCGAGGTGAACGCCGCGCTCGCCGCTTACGCGGACGAGTTCAGGAATCGCCCGGAATTCCGCTCGCGCTACGACGGCATGTCGAACGACGCCTACGTGGAAGCCTTACAGGCGACGGTGGGGGTGCGTGTGTCCAACAGCCAGCAGATGAAGGAAGACCTGAATGCAGGCCGGATGACGCGCACGCAGGTGCTGCGCGCCATTGTCGAGAGCCGGGAGGTGGATGAGAAGGAATACAACGGTGGGTTCGTGGCCGCACAATACTTCGGGTATCTGCGGCGCGACCCCGAGGAGGGAGGCTATCAGGCCTGGCTCAATCACCTGAATAAAAATCCGGGTGACTTCCGCACGATGGTCAACGGCTTTATGAACTCGTTCGAGTATCGCCTGAGATTCGGTAAGCCGTAACCGGGGAGTGACCGCAACTGTTGAGGTAAGAGAAGGGAGGGCTGCCCGATGAGGGCAGCCCTCCCTTTCGTTAGCGAGGTTCACAAATTTTTTGGGTTCTCAAATTGATCGGGATAGGTTTTAGTTGACCGCATCGCCCGCAACTTTCCCACGCCTGAGCGCGACCGGCACGCGTTCGTCCGGTTGCGGTTCGAGAAGCCCGGTCGTGCCTTCGGTCACGGAACTTCTAATCAAACGCGGCGGCAACGACTCGTGTCTCGACGGCGAAAATGATCGCCGTGTGTCGGCGGGGAAGCGTGGCCGCTGTGTCTCAAGTTCCTTCGGGTTGAGCGTGCCGTGCAGGTATGACGCGCCGAACGACATGACGACGAGAGCCACCGCTTCGCCGAGCATTAAACACAGCACTGCCAATTTCGCCGCCGCCGCTTTGCCCGACATCAACAGCAGCAACGAAAGGAGCAGCGCGGCGAGCGCGCAGATCATTCCGCACACGTTGAGTTGGTGACCGGCACGCGCCCCGGCCGTCAGGCGCAGCACTTCCAACTCGGCCGGCCTGACGTTAGCGTAGTGCGCCCCGCAGAGACGACAGAAGCGGGAGTCGGCGGCGTTCGGCGCGCCGCAGGTCAGGCAAGCGCTCGGGGCGGCGTGCTCGGCGGCGAGTGCGAGGATCGCTTCGGCCTCGCGCCTGAGCGTCAGCCGGTCGCCTTTCGTCGAAAGCGCGGCCGTGTGTGTCACCTCGTAATCAAATGTAACGAGAGTCGCCTCCGCGCCGAGCGGTTTCAGAGCGATGGCGAGTTTCGTCGGGTAATCGCGCACGTCGGCCGAGAGGTAGAACGCGCCCCAGCCGCGCGCGCCGCGTCTGGCCAGTAGCGGCTGCTCGCCGAGCACGCGATAATTCAAACTCTCCAACGCTTCGCAGAGGCGCGCGCGCACGCTCTCTGCGTCGCCCGTGAGCACCCGCTTGAGATAAAACTCCGTGTTGCCGATGCCGCTGCTTCCGTCCGTCTCGTCTAAAAATTCCGTCATGTCACACCTCAGCTTTCTAACTTCGCTCTCATGCGACGACCGCCGGAGGTTTGAACCGGATGTCAGCCCCCGTCGGTCGTTCGACGCTTCACCAGATGCGGCAGCTTTCGACGGCGGGGCGCACCATCCTGTCGCCCGCTTTGCAACCGAAAGCTCGCGCAAACTGCGGCATGTTCGAGAAAGGGCCGTTGACGCGGAAACGGCCGAGCGAATGCGGGTCGCTGTTGACGAGCAACCTCTCGAATTCGGGGCGGATGTTTGTAGCGTAGCTCTGTGCGTAGCCGAGGAAGAAACGCTGTTCGGCATTGAACCCGTCGATCACTTTTGGCTGCGGCTTGCCTTCGAGTGATTTCATGTAAGCGTCGAAGGCGACATTCAGACCGCCGAGGTCGCCGATGTTTTCGCCGAGCGTGAGCTTGCCGTTGACGAAGAGATCGTCGGCCACGCGGTACGCGCCGAACTGTTTGGCGATGCACTCCGCGCGTACGTCGAAGTTCCTGCGGTCTTCGGCTGTCCACCAGAGGCGCAGGTTGCCCTGCGCGTCGAACTGGCTACCCTTATCGTCGAAGCCGTGCGTGATCTCGTGGCCGATGACCGACCCGATAGCCCCGTAGTTCATGGCGTCGTCGGCTTCCGGGTCGAAGTAGGGCGGTTGGAGCATGCCCGCCGGGAAGACGATCTCGTTGTTGAGCGCGGAGTAATAGGCGTTGACGGTGGGCGGGGACATCCCCCATTCGGTGCGATCCACGGGCCGCCCGATCTTGCGTAAATTCTTATCGTTCTGGAAGACGGTCGCGCGGACGAGGTTGTCGAAATAAGAATCACGGCCGAGTTCGAGACCGTTGTACGACTCCCACTTGTCCGGGTAGCCGATCTTCTGCACGATGGCGTCGAGTTTGACGAGCGCCTGCTTGCGGGTCTCGTCGCCCATCCAGTCGAGCCGCAACAGGCGACTGCGGAAGGCCGCCAGCAGGTTGTTGACCATCTCCTTCATGCGCGCTTTGGACGCGGGCGTAAACGCTCGCCGCACGTACTCCTGCCCGAGCGCCTCGCCGAGATAGGCGTCCGTCAGATAGACGCAGCGTTTCACGCGCGGCAGTTGCTCGGTCGAGCCGGAGAGCAGGCGATTGAAGTTAAACTTCTCCTGCTCGAACTTCGCGGACAGGCGCGCGGCGTTCGAGTTGACGAGATGCCAGCGCAGCAGGGTCTTCCAATCGTCGAGCGAAACCTCGGCAAGCATACGATTCAGAGCCTTGAAGAAAGCGGGCTGCGCCACGTTCAAGTGCGCGAGTTTCGGCACACCGCGGGCGTCGAAATACGCCTCCCAGGAAAAATCGGGCGTCAACTCTTTCAACCCTTGCAGCGCGACCTTGTTGTAATTCGCGTTCGGGTCGCGCATCTCGACCGGCGTCTTCGAGGCTTCGGCGAGTCTGGTTTGAATAGACATCACCGTCTGCGCCGCCGCAGCGGCCTTGCCCGGCTCGTCGCCGAGCAGTTCGAACATGCGCGCGACGTGCTTGACGAACTCCATGCGCAGGGCTTTCGACCTGTCGTCGTTATTGGTGTAGTAATCGCGCGTCGGGAGACTCAGGCCGCCCTGCCCTAAGTACGCGATGACCATGCTGCTGTTTTTGAAATCGGGAATGCCGCCCATGCCGAATAAGGCGGAAATCCCATGGCGATGCAGGCGGCCGACCTCCGCCTGTAGTTCGCGCCGGTCGTTGATGCGCTCGATGCGTGCGAGGTAGGGCGCGAGCGGCTTGGCCCCGGCGGCCTCGATCTTCTGCTCGTCCATGCAACTGGCGAAGAGGTCGCCGATCAACTGTTCGTTGCTGCCCTTTCGCGCACGCGCGTCGCGCGCCGCTGTTTCCAGAATCTCCCTGAGCAGGGTGAGATTTTTTTCGCTCAACGCCAGAGCCTTGTCCCACATCGGGTAGGCCGCCGGAATCCCATTCTCTTTATTGGCGAGCCAACCGCCGTTGGCGAACATGTAAAAGTCCTCGCACGGCGCGCAGGTCTTATCGAGGCTCGCCATGTCTGCGCCTTTTTTGCCCGTGGCCTGCCCCAGAGCGTTGAAGCAAAGCGCCGCGACGATGAGTGAAACCGTGACCAAATGAAGACCGGGGGAACGCATGTAATTCGACTCCTTATCAAATTGTTTAATCTGTCGAAGCGACTGCTCTATCGAGCGGACGCGCCGCTTCGCCTTGAACCCGCGCGCGCGCCGCGCGAAGTGTGCCACGGGTCGCGCGGGACAGGCGCGCCGTTGAGTTCGTACGGCCTTGCCGTTGAGAACTCGCCCGCGAACGCGTGAAAGTTTAGGCGAGATTTCGCCCCTCACAATGAATATGTGACGAGATGTGCCCGAAGTTGGCCGGACGGGTTTTTCTAAGTGTCGAAGGCGTCTGTGGTTTTAGAGTTCGCCGAGGAGAGAGAGGAATTTATCCCGGTAGTTGCGGCTGAGCATGAGTTCGCGCCCGTTCTGTAAGACGAGGTCCTGGTCGCCGTTTGATCGCGGGTGTATCTCTTTGACCTTTTCGATGTTGACGATTGCGGAGCGGTGGACGCGGACGAACTTTTCGGGGTCGAGCCTTTGTTCCAACTGCTGCATCGTGCCGCGGATGAGGTGCGCCTCGCGCCCCGCGTGAACTTTCAGATAGTTGCCGTAGGTTTCGACCCACTCGATCTCGTCCGTCGGCAAAAGGATGGTGCGCCCGGTCTGCCTGATGGTCAGCCGCTTGAGGTATCTGGGCGGCGTCTTGATGTCTTCGATCAGGGCGCGGAATCGTTGGTCGAAATCCTCCGCTTGCGTCCGCGCGCCCTGCGTCTGCACGCGCGCGACCGCTTTATGCAGCCGCTCGCAATCGACGGGTTTGAGCAGGTAGTCGAGCGCGTTCACCTCGAAAGCCCGGATGGCGTATTCGTTGTAGGCCGTGACGAAGATGACGGAGGGCAGACGCTCGCGGCCGAGCGCGTCGAGCACGCCGAAGCCGTCGAGCGCGGGCATCTGCACGTCGAGAAAGACGAGGTCGGGTTGGAGGTCGCGGATGGCAGCGACGGCGCGCTCGCCGTTATCGCACTCGCCGACGATCTCGACGCCCGACTCCTCGCCGAGACAACGCCTGAGCCTTTCGCGCGCCAGTTGCACGTCGTCAATAATCAGCGTCCGAATCATTCAGTTCAGGTTCACGCTCCTTGAATGGAATCACGATGCGAATCGTCACGCCCCTGCCGGGGAAGCTGCTCAGGTTGAAAGTGTGCGCCTCGCCGTACAGGTATTTCAAACGCTCCCGTGTGTTAATGAGTCCGACGCCCTCTTTCGTCACGTCACGGTCTTCCGGCATCCCCAGCCCGTTGTCCGAGACTTCGAGGTAGAGCTTGCCGTCCAGGCGGCGCGCGTGGATGTCTATCACGCCGCCTTCGGGACGCGGCGCGAGGCCGTGCTTGATCGCGTTTTCGACGAGCGGTTGCAGGAGCATGTTCGGGACTGAAGCGTCGAGCGTCTCCGGGTCGATGTTGACTCGCACCGTCAGCCTTTCACGCATCAGCGTTCGTTGTATCTCGACGTACTTCTCCAGAAACTCGGCTTCCTCTTTCAAGGTCACTTCCTGCGCCTTGCCGCTGTCGAGAGCGAAGCGAAGCATGTCGCTCAGACGCAGGATGCTCTGGTCGGCGACTTTCGGATCGCTGTAAACGAGTTCGGAGATGGCGTTGAGCGTGTTGAAAAGAAAGTGCGGGTGCAGTTGCATCTTGAGCGCGGACAACTCGGCCTGCGCCAGCCGGAACTCTCTCTCGCGGTATTTGAAAAAGTAGTTGATGGCCTGACTGGCGATGACGGCGTTCCAGTATTGCAGCATGCTGCCCGCCCCGAAGCCCAGTATCAGTCCCACGGCCGACACCGGCAGCCTGTAAGTGCCGGGAGGCATCACCCGACTGAGGATGATACTGTTGGCAACGCCGAGGAATACCAGATGCAGGGACGCGAAGGCGAGGCTGCACGGCAGATGAAACAGCAGGTGCTTAAACCACACCCTTCGCTCCAGCGGGAAACGCATGCCCAACCAGATCACGGCGGGAATCAGGAGCGCGTAGATGTAGAACGGGACGAACGTCGCAACGATGGCCTTCAACAGAGTGAACGAAGGGTTCGCGCCGATGTTGAACAGGTAAGTCTGGGGCACGTAAAGGAGCGCCTGAAACGTGTAGAACGCCAGAATGATCAAGCCCCACATCCAGCGTAGGCGTCCGCGCGAACCTATCGCTGCACGCGCGCCCGCCTCGCGTCTCGTGAAGAGCGGCATGAGAAAGAATTTAACGGAAGCAGCGAAGTCAGCCATGATCGTCTAAAGCCTTCGACGGGCAACTCAGAAGAGTCTAAACAAGATTCCGTAAAAAGATATGTAATTGTGATGAGACGGTGCCGCAGCGCACCGACCCGGTGCATATCAGATTAGGCGAGCCAGAAGTTTAGGCCAAAATGATGCGCACGGGCGGGCGATTATTCTCTGCCAGACATCCCATTCGAGAGTCTTAATTCTGCTACAATCACGCGCCGTCGAGATTGCCTTTTAAACGCTCGCACACCTATAACTTCCAGACCCTTGCCGAACTACCGAAATATGTGCCGGACTATCATCAACCTAAAACTCCTTGCCCGTACGCTGCTGCTCTCGGGCGCGTCGTTGCTGATGCTGTCAGCTAACGTGGCGGGTCAGGGGCGCGGCGACGTGCCCCGCAGAGTTCAGCTAACCACCCGTCGCCCCTGCGTCATCCTGCGCGGCACGGTACAGCCGCCGCGCCGCCACACCTACAGCTTTCACGCACGCAAAGATCAATTGATCGTAACGGATGTTTTCTACCACGGCAGTACCATCAAGCGTCGCGGTGATGATGAAGAGGGCTCGTCCGACTTCATTTTCGTCCACCCCGACGGCCAGCGGGTCGAGGACGCGCAGGATGTTGTTTTCTCAGCCAAAAGGGCAGGTGAGTATCGCGTGATCGTGCGCCCCACCAGGCGCAGAACCAACCCGCGCTACACGCTCAAGATCAGTTTGCACCCGTCAACCTGGATGGACTCCGGCGACTTCGACGCCGCTTCTCGCCAGCGTTGCCCTTGAGAATGCCGTTTATCTCCGGCAAGGCTTCGAAGAGTCGTCCCGCCCCGGTTCGTTCTCTCTCAGGATAAGGGTAAATCGTAGAAAATCCCCCGCGCGGTTTACAACTTTTCGAACCACAATGGCATCAAATGCGCGTTCTACCCACACTACCGATTTTGGATGAGGTTGAATTCTCAACCCCGTTACAGCACATACGCTTTATACTCTTAATCCACCCCCTTTGGCTCCGCTTGGCATGAAGCGGAAATTTATGTATCTTCGTCGGCGCTCCGCAATTTGAGTTCCGCCCTTGAGAGGCCATCACCTTTCATTTAAGCCTGTAGCGACATAAACCATTCATCTCGCCCTGCCTCTTCGTGTGCCCGCTGTCAGGGCATGACAACGTACGGCATTGCGAAGTGTGACCCCAATGAACAAGCCACACGGCTTGCTTCCTTTTCCAAAAACTATGGAGGTAAGAGATTTGCAATTTTTAGCGACCAGATTTTCCCCGGCCAAGCTCATCGCCTGGCTGATGGCCGTATCCATCCTCGCTGGCCCCCTCGCCGGCCCCGCTCGCGCACAGATGATCGAAGACAGCGCAACTGTTGAGACGCAGGAAGCCGACGCCCTTAACGAAGCTCAAGATTCATCCGCAGACCCGGACGACGACAACGCATTCCTTAAACGCGGCGGCGATAACTTCAAGTCGCCCAAGGCAGCCGACCGTTACCAGCGTCGCCAGGAAGCCCTGAAGCAGAAGCTTGCCGGCAAGCCGAGCAACGGCAAAGTTCACGAGGTCGCCAAAGGCCAGTATGTCGAACTCGGGCTTGAGCGGAACGACCGCGTGTTCGTCATCCTCGTCGAATACGGCAACGGCACCGCCCAGCATCCCACGCCTACCGCCGTGCCCGCTCCGACGCCGCCCTCAGCCGCCCCCGGCCCCCTCCATAACCAGATTCCGGAGCCGAACCGCGCGCTCGACAACAACACCATCTGGCAGCCGAACTACGACCGCGCGCACTTCGCGGATATGTACTTTAATCGAATGGTCAATTACTACCAGACCCAGTCCTCCGGCCGCTACACGATCAATGGCGACGTGACCGAGTGGGTTAAGGTGCCGTTCAACGGCCCCCGCTACGGCGCGAACGTGATGGGCGATGCGGGCGCATGGACGCTCATCGCCGACGCCATCAACATCTGGACTAAGCAGCAACTCGCCTCCGGCAAGACGCTCGCCGAGGTCACCGACTATCTCAAGACCTTCGATGTCTGGGATCGCTACGACTATAACAACAACGGCAATTTCGACGAGCCGGACGGCTACATCGACCACTTCCAGATCGTCCACTCAGGCGCGGGCGAGGAGACCGGGGGCGGCACGCTGCGCACCGATGCCATCTGGTCGCACCGCTGGCAGGCGTGGTACAACCGCGGCGGCATTGACGGCCCCTCCTACAACAAGGATGGCGGCGTCCAGTTCGGCGGCGGCTGGGGCGCTAACCCCTCCGGCACAACTGTCAGCTCGGCCAACGCCTCGTTCGCCACCGCGACCGCGCCGACGCGCGCCAACGTCATGAACGCACACCCCGTCACGCCCACCGGCGTCTGGGTCGGCGACTACACCATCCAGCCTGAGAACGGCGGCCTCGGCGTCTTCGCGCACGAGTACGGCCACGACCTTGGCTTGCCCGACCATTACGATACGAACAGCGGCGCGAACTCGACCGGCTTCTGGACGATCATGTCGAGCGGCTCTTACCTCGGCGACGGGACGACCGACATCGGCTCGCGCCCCGGCGACTTCGGCGCGTGGGACAAGCTCCAACTCGGCTGGCTGAATTACGAAACGGTTGATCCTGCCGTGAAGTCCAGCGTGCGCCTCGGCCCCGCCGAGACGAACACCAAACAGGCGCAGGCAGTCGTCGTCCCGCTCGCGCCGGAAAAGAACGTCTTTCATCTCTACGACCCGACCGCCGGCAAATTCCAGTACGGCACGAAGGCCTGGTGGGGCGGCAAGGCCGACAACCTCGATACCAACATGGTTCGTCAGGTGACCGTGCCGGCCGGCACTTCGGCGCTCACCATGAGGCTCCAGTACAACATCGAAAATAATTGGGATTACGCCTACGTCTCGGTCTCCACCAATGGCGGTACGACCTGGACGAATCTGGCGGGCACCTGGCCTGGTGGCGCAAACGGCGCCCAGATAGCGTTGACGACCAACACGAACGCGAACGGACAGAACCTCGGTAACGGCATCACCGGCTCAACCGCCGGCGCGTGGAGATTGGCCTCCTTTAACACCACGCCCTACGCAGGCCAGACCGTGCTCCTCCGCCTGCGCTACAAGACCGATGCCTTCACCGTTCTCAACGGCTTCCTCGCAGACGAGATCACGCTCGGCGGTTTCTCGGATGGGGCTGAGGCGGGCGACAACGGCTGGACGCTCGGCGGCTTCAAGGCGACTTCGGGCATTGAATCCTCGAACGCGCCCCACTATTACATCGCCGAGTTCAGGCAGTATCGCACTTACGATGAGGGCTTGCAGACCGGTCCGTACACATTCGGCCGCGGCCTGACCCGCCCGAACTGGGCTGATCACTACGCTTATCAGGACGGCTTGCTCATCACCTATTGGGATGAGGATCAGGCCAACAACAACACCAGCCAGCACAGAGGCGAGGGTCTGGCGCTGCCCGTCGATGCGCGCCCCGAGCCACTACGCCGCGTCGTTTCTTACGACAACGTGAACTGGACGTTCTCCCCCTGGACGGCCACCGTCCAGGCTTTCGACTCAACCTTCGGTCTTGAACCGACCGACGCCTTAACGCTGCCGTTCACGGGAACCCTGCCGCCTCCGGCCGGAAGCCCCGCCGGCACGCCGAACCGCGTCGTCGAGTTTGAGGTCTCGTACCCTTCGCAACCGGCTGTTCCGGTCTTCAACGACCTGAACAAATACTGGTCGTCGGCAACTCCGGCCGCCGGTGTCATCGTCCCTCAAACCGGAACTACCATCCGCGTCGTCTCGACGAGCGCGCAAGATAGCTTCATGCAGATACAAGTCGGCCCGGCGAAGTAAGCGGGGCGGTCTATTCGGGTACATTTTTGCGTGGCGGGGTCTCAGAGACCCCGCCACTTTTATTATGCCGCGGCCACACTCTCATTCGCGCTTCCGAACACCGTGAGAGACACGCGGAGTCCGATAATGTCATTTATGCAGGTAAGGGGCTTTGGCGCAAAAGACGGATTATTGAGCGACTTTTTCATCAAGTGAGGATCTGATGCAAAAGTCGTTAAGGCTCTAACCGTCTCACCAAAAAAACAATGCCAAGCCTGACGGCACTCAACACAAGGAAAGCCGCAAGCCAATAGTTAAACCGGGAGGATTCATAATTCCAAAACGCGGCAGAAAGTTGAAACGCGCTACCGTCTTCGGTTATTTCACCCAACCATCAGGCGAAGCCCGCCATCTCCGCCATAAATGCGAATGCGAAATACCAAGCCCACGTTTGAATTTCTCTTTTCATCCTGGAGTCTCCCCGAACGTCGGATCAATGCCCAACTCATAAAACGATTGGACTACACTTGTGCACAGTGATCGAGTGGTCGGCTCTTATCGGACGCATGATTGCATCTAAGTTTCGAGTGGTAAGAAATGTCGCAACCTGGGGAGACCTCCGCGAGAGGTCTCCCCAAACCGGGATGTGATTTATAAGCGTGCGAGGTTAACGCAAGCCTCGCAGGTTATAGAATGCGGCCAGTGAGTTCAATTCCCTTCGCACCACCGCCCACTGCCGCTCGGTATTCGCCCCGAGCCGGCGGCGCATGACCACGGCATTGAGGCTTTGTGCGGTGGACAGCACGCGCGAGACTTGCGCTCTCGTGTCATGGTAGCGCTCCGCGCGGTCAAACTCCTGACGCAGAGTGTCGAGTTCCCTCTCCAACTCTGCGGCTCGCTCGTTCAGTCGATCCTCGCGCGCCCTGCCGTCAAGCCGGCTGCGGTCGAGTGAGTTGTCGAAGGCTCGTACAAACCGGTCGCTCGCGTTCTCGACGCGGCGAATCGTGCTTTCCACCTCAGCCCTCGTGTCAACGCGGCCGCGCCGGTACTGCGCTTGACCCTGGACGGATAAAGCCAGCAGCAGGCAAATAACCGCCCCCGCCGTTAGCATTCTGTTCGCGTTCTTAGTCATTGTTCTCTCCCCTTTGGTTGATGGATTATTTTCGGGGAGAGCGCGCTTTCCGGCCCCGCCTTCGCGGCACGGGTGCGCTAAAGAGTAAGACGACGACGGCCGGCAACTGGCCGGTAAAATTTTTGTAACCCTACCCCTAATGTCATAAAACCTTGACATCACTGATTCCAAGAAGCCATCAAAATAACTGAAACTTCAAATTCCACGCGGTATTTTTCAGGAAGGTAAGACATGAAAAAAAGTCAGACGGCATTTGTGATGGCGATGGTGCTGATGGCGGTCGGCACGGCTTGTGCGCAGGGCGGACGCGATGCGGTTAAAACTTCCGCTTCAACAGCCGCAGCTACAACTTCAACTTCGCCCTGCGCGCCGCTCGAAACAAGGACGGCGAACGCGCCGGAACAGAAACCTGCCTTCCCCGGACAGACTCGCGCCTGCGCGTTGAAATCCGACGTGGCATTCGATGTGACTGTTCTGGCGAAAGGGTTGGAGAGACCCTGGGCGGTCGAGCCGCTGCCCGACGGCGATCTCCTGATCACCGAAAAGCCGGGGCGGCTCCGTATCGTTTCGGCTAAAGGTGAGGTCGGGCAGCCAATCGGGGGCTTGCTGCCTGTCGGCTCCGGCGGAGTGTCGGCCGCGAGCGGGCAGGGCGGCCTGCCGCCGATTACCGCGCGCGGCCAGGGCGGGCTTCTCGACGTTGCTCTGAGCCCGAACTTTTCGCGAGATCGCACCATCTTCTGGAGCTTCTCGGAGCAGCGAGAGGGCGGGAGCGGGACGAGCGTGGCGCGCGGCAGGTTGACCGAAGACCGTCGCAATGTCGATCAAGTCCGCGTCATCTTCCGCGCCTTGCCGACTTACAACAACGGCTTGCACTTCGGTTCGCGGCTCGCTTTCGGGCCGGACGGAATGCTCTACATCACGCTCGGCGACCGCTTTGACAAAAAGACCACACGCCCTCAAGCGCAACATCTCAACAGTCATCTCGGCAAAATTATTCGCATCAACCCGGACGGTTCGGTGCCCGCCGATAATCCTTTCGCACGGCAATCCGGCGCGCTGCCCGAAATCTGGGACATCGGGCATCGAAACGTTCAGTCGGCGGCATTCGACGACCGTGGGCGGCTCTGGACTATCGAGCACGGGGCGAAGGGCGGCGACGAGTTGAACCTCATCGAGCGTGGTAAGAATTACGGCTGGCCGATCGCCACCTACGGCGAAGAGTATTCGGGCGAGCCGATCACGGGCGCCGTCACGGCGCGCCAGGGTTACGAGCAGCCGGTGTATTACTGGGACCCGGTGATCGCCCCTTCGGGCGCGCAGTTCTACACGGGCGACGCTTTTCCGGCGTGGCGCGGCAGCCTCTTTATCGGCGGTCTGGTGTCAACACGGCTCGTGCGGCTGGTCATCAAAGACAATCGCGTTGCGGGCGAGGAGCACCTGCTGACGGATCGCGGGCAGCGCATACGCGACGTGCGCCAGGGCCCCGACGGCGCTCTCTACGTGGTTACGGATGAGGCCGCCGGGGAACTCTGGAAGATCACGCCCGGACGCTAAATCGAATTTTACCGAACTACCTGCCCTTCCCCTTCTACCTGATCTGGAACTGCACGGTGTAGACGGTGGGGTCGCTGCCGACTTGGAAGCCGAGTTGGTAGACGCCTGTGGCAAGTCCCTTCGTCTGGAGGTTGAAGATGTAGCCGGGGGTCACCTGATCCAACATCGTGAAGCGGAAGTTCAGGTCCGGGTTAGCCTGACCCGCGTCCTCCACTTCGCCCCAGGCGTCGGGCGAGATGAGACGCGTGCCGATGGCCGTCAAGACGATGTTCTGCGCCGACAGGTTCGCGCCCGACGCGTCGCACAGTTGCAGCTTGACGGGGATCGTGTTCCCGCTCCTGTGCGCCTTCGTCTGGTCGTACAGGGCACAGACGCCGTACCGCACCTCGTTGATGTTGACCATCGCGGAGGCCGTGGCAGAGAGGCCGCCGCCGTCGGTCACGCGCACGTTGATGATCCGCGCGGCCGGGCCGCTGATGTGGGCGGCGGAGAAAAGCACGGTCTGCCCCGCCGTCTCGAACACCCCGTCGTTGTCCAAATCCCAGGCGTAGGCGAGCCGACCGGCCTCGTCATCCGAGGCCAAGGCCGAGACGCTGACCGAGCCGCCCGCGTTGACCGAGTAGGGGCCGCCCGCGCTCGCCGTCGGGGCGTCGTTGACCGGCGTGACGTTGATGCTCACCGTCACCACGCCCGTGTCAATTGCGCCGTCGTTGGCCTTGTAGGTGAAAGAGTCGGGGCCGGAGTAGTCGGCGGTGGGCGTGTAGGCGAACGAGCCGTCCGCGTTCAGGGTCACGGACCCGTGTGAGGGCAAGCCGACGATGGCGGCCGTGAGCGCATCGTTGTCGGCGTCGGTGTCATTAGCGAGCACGCCGGGCGCAGGCGTGTCGAGCGTGCCGTCTTCGGCGACGGTGTAACTATCGTCCGCCGCTGAGGGTCTTCCGGCGGCGTACAGGACGGCGTTGAAAAAGAGTTGCTTCAGTTCGGGGTCGCCGACGTTGTCCTGCGCGTCGAATAAGATCAGGACGGCGTTGGCCGCGCCGCCGGGGAGCGGCCCCGCCATAACGGCCGGGTGCGTCCCGCCGAAGCCATCGTAGGTCGCCACCGTGGTGAGATTGCTGTCAAAAGGAGGGAGCGCGCGGACGAAATATTCCGTACCGCCGAGGCCGTTAAACGTAGCGGGCAGGTTACGGGCCACGGGGTGATCGGGCAGCGTGATGTTGATGGGGTTTTCGCCATCTCCCACGCGATCTCCCAGATCGGCCGCCCCCGTATAGAGTTGGAGCGTGTCGGTCAGCATGGCCCAATTGTTCGGCAACGCCGTCGTCAACGCGGCTCCCGCGCCCCAATGGTCGCCGACATAACCGCCGCCCTCTGCGACGAAATTCCGAACGGCAGTGATAACCGCCGGGGGCAGATTTTCGCGATAGAATCGCGCCACCAGCACGTCATAGCCGACCAGTGCGCCCGCTGCAATGTCTTCGGTGCTGACCTCCGTCGCCTCATAAGCGGGGTCGGCATTCAGGTAGTCCACCAGAGTGTCGGCGTTGGCATTTGGGTTCTCGTTGGCGGCGGGGTTGACGGCTACCTTGATGGGCGCAGAGGAGATGGAACTTAATCCCGCCGGCTGACCCGCAACTCCCGAATAATTCATGGCAGCGGAGGTAGGGCCGACGGCGACCGCTGCGGCAAGTAGGATGGCTGAAGCCGCCAGAACGGCATTTCGCGTGATTCTCGATTTGAGTGCGCCCGGCCTGCGGCGCGGGCTGGGGTGGTTGCTGGTGCGAGGGTTCATCTCGTTTCTCCTTGGGGTCGAATATTCGCTCGATGAGCGTTGCGAAGCCGCGCGTGCCGCGTCGTGGCGGGATGGCGCGCGCCCGAGTGGGGGCAAATGTTTTTTGGGTGCGGACTCGTAGTGGTTCGGGGGAAACCACGCGTGCCCGCCGGAGGCGGAGTCCCTTCCGAGCTTCCGCGCGCTGTCTCGCCTCACGTCGGGGAGTGTGTGGAGCATGGTCACTGTGAAGGGACAAACGTGTGGATAGTGTAAACAGAAGGCGCTTACGGACACTTGCGGGAATCTCCGTCGCTATGGGGTCGTTGTAGGATCGGGCGCTGACGAACTTGCAGCCGAGCCGGGGGTTATTGCTCGAATCTTGTCTAACCCTCGGTGTGCGGCCACGCCGTGGGTGACAACTGCCAGCGAAGAGCGCAGACCCGGTCGGGCGGGGTGTCGCAGGCGGGCAATGACGGGCGAGGCTTATACCTTACGTAGTGACCTAAAGTAAAGCTGAAATAACGGGTCGCTTAGACATCGGGGAAATCTGCCTTCATCTGACCGGCCGCCGTCAAGTTGTACGAACTCTGTTGCAGGAATCGCTTCTCGGCTTTCATCCGCTCGACAGCTAATCCACCACTCTTCCCGCACCTTACTCATGAAGCCGAATAACTCCCCTTCAGCAATGCCCCGCCCCGTTATTTCATGAAATTAATTCCTCGTCTTTCAAGTGGAGACATTACGCGCCCGGCGTCATCCTGTTGTGTTTCCGCTGGTACTGCGGCTACCAGCCTCTACACGATTGCTTAGAAGTCAAGCGCAGGATACAGTCGGCCGACTCCGGGATATGAAGAGGCCGCCCGAGATGCAAAAGATCGGGCGGCCTCTCATGCTGACAATTCCGACAGTTTACGGCTGACCGAATCTCAGGCGATATTCAGTCGAGTTCATAAACCCGTGGATCATGATCCGGACATTATTCGGGTCTTGCGTAATCACTCGTAACCACGCCTGATAGCCCGACTCCTCCGGCGTTCTCCGCAGATACCCGTAGTATTGCACGGCGACGAACGCGCTGTTGTACTCCGCCCCACCCACCTGATCCGAGTCGGCGACGGCGCGCAGCACCTGCGCCCGCGTCAGCGTACCCGCGTTGAGGCCGTTCGTGAGGTCGGCGCCGGACAAGGTTAGTTTCGTCACGCCGTCCGGGGCGGCCGGATCGGGCGTCGTCACCGAGGCGAGTTTATAACGAGCCAACAGCGCCTCAACGTACTCCGCATTAGTCTTCGAGCCGTAGGCGTTGAGGAACTCAGGGCGTGCGACGAAGGCCGTCGCCAGTTGTGCCTTGCGGGCATAGACTTCCGCTTCCGTCGCCCCCGCGACGAAGCTCATGTCCGAGACGATCTCCCCATACTGCGGCAGGCGGTCAAAGGCCAGCTTGTAGAAACGGAAGACGTAGAAGCCTTTGAGGCGAAACTCCGGCGAGCCGAAGAACGCGCCCGACACCGCGATGCGATCGCAGTCCGTGTTGACCTCAGGCCCCGTGTTGACGTTCACGCAGCGGTTCATCACAGCCGTCCACGGCTCGCCCGGTTCAGGCTCTCTGGAGAGGAAGTCCAGATACTGCTGGCGGACGAAGAACGGGTTGTCGGAGGGCGAGGCGGTGATGATCGGGTTCGCCGCGCCTGTCGCATCGTTGTCCTGAATGGTGATGGTCGTGATGCTCGGCGAGCCGAGCGTCGTGCCCGCTCCTGCGGCGTTGCTCAATTGCAGTTGGAAGGTCTCCGCCCCTTCGTCGTGCCCATCGTCAATGACGGGCACGGTGATAGTTTTGCTGAGTTCCCCGGCAGCAAACGAAAGCGTGCCGACCGTAGTTGCGAAGTCGCAGCGGGCGAAGGCTCCGCCGTTGTTCGTCGTGTCCGCGCAAGAGAGCGTGAAAGCGTCTGTGTCTACAGTCCGGTAGTCTACCGATGCAGTGCTTGCGCCGCCGCCCGTGCGTGTCACTGTCACTGTCGCCCGGCCATCACCTTCGCTCACCGCGTAAGTCGCTGCGCCGAACTGCAAGGTGGGGACTTCCGGCACTGCTTCGTCGTTATCCGTAATGGTCAGAACGGCCGTTGCGGGGCTGCCTAAGATAGCCCCGTTCGTCGGAGCGGCGAGCGTGACATTGATGGTTTCGGCGGCTTCAACGATTGAATCGTCTGTGAGCGGGATCGTGATCGTCTTACCGGCCGCGTCGCCGTCCGCAAAGGTGATGGTCTGACTGACGGCGGTGTAGTCGCTGCCCGCCGTGGCCGTGCCGTCAACGGTGCTGAAGGTGGCGGAGACGATGCCGCTGCGTCCGTCCACGCGGATGACGTTGACGGTTGCAATGGAGTTCTCACCAACGTTGTAAGACTGCGCGCTGAACTGCAACGCGCCTGCGGCGTCATCGTTAAGAATCGTGCAGACGCCGAGCCCGTCGGTAAGCGTCCCGCCCGAAACGTTGGAGAGAGCAACGTTGACAGTTTCATCCGTCTCGATGCGCAGGTCGCCGATAATTCGTAGATTAAACGTCGCCGAAAGTTGACCGGCCGGAATCTGAACGTAGTTATTGGACGTGCGCAAGTAGTCGATGCCGGCTGTTGCCGTGCCGGCGGTGGTGGTCGCGTAGGTAAAGGTAACGCTTTGCGGGCTGACCGCCGAGAGCGAGACGGTGAACATCGCGTTCTTCAGACCCGAATCGCCCTCGACGACGCTGATATCGTTGATCGTAATATTCGGGCCGTCGTTATCTAAGATGGTAACGACCGACGGCGTCGTGCTCGTCGTGGCGTTGGTCGCGCCGCCGAGCGTGATGTTGAACGTTTCATCCAGCTCGTCAATCACATCGCCGTTGATGGTGACTCTTACAGTTTTGCTCACCTCGCCGGGGTTGAAAGTTAACGAACCGGAGGCGGCGACATAATCGTCGCCCGCGTGTGCCGTCGAGTCCACCGTCGAATAGTTGACGGTGATGGCCTGATATGAGGGGTTGGACAACTGCACTATCACGTTGGCTTCGGTCGTCCCTGCATCACCTTCATTCGCGTAGGCGACACCGGGGGCCGGGATCGTGGGCAGCGGATCGTCGTTGGTTATGGTTCCCTGTCCCTGCGCGTCGGCGACGGTCGCGTTGGACGAACTGCTGATGTTAACGAAGAAGGTTTCATCAGGTTCATAAGTCCGGTCGCCGGTGATCGTGATAGAGATGGTCTGTTTGGTTGTGCCCGGATTGAAGGTGGTCTCGACGGAGGCAGGTTGGTAGTCGCTCATCCCCGAAGTGGTGCCGTCGGCGGTCTGATAGAACAGGCTGATGGACTTTGCGCTTGCCGCCGACAGTGTGACGTTGAAGACTGCCGTGTTCGGAGGGAAGCCCCCGTTGCCTTCGACGACCGTGGCGTCGTCGATCGTCATGGTGGGAGGCGCGTCGTTATCTAAGATCGTGCCGATGCCGAGCCGGTCGTTGATCACGGCGTTCCCGGGCGACGAGAGGATAACCGAGAACGCTTCATCATATTCATCGGTGATGTCGCCGTTGACGGGCACGTTGATCGTTTGCGTCGTCGTGCCCGGAGCGAAGGTGAGCGTGCCGGAGACGGGCTGGTAATCCACGCCCGCCGTCGAGATGACGACAGTCATGCTTTGGGAGATGAGAAGAGCGCGCGGCTCCACGCGGAAGTTGACTCTCACGGGCTGGGCGGAGGCTTCGGAGAGCGTCACGTTGAAGGTCGCATTGTTCGCGCCCGCATCACCCTCCGTGACCGCCACATCGTTTACGGATAGACAAGGACGGCGCGCGGTGAAATCGTTCAAGAGGATCGCGACACTGTTCGCGTTGAAGCGCGACACGGCGAGATCAGTTTTGCCGTCCGCGTTGAAATCAGCGGCGGCGGAAGAACTCGGGTAACCACCGACGACGAACGGGACAGCTTGGCCGAAGCCGCCCGCGCCGTCGCCTGTCAGGACAGAGACATCTTCGCTCTGGCTATTGGAGGTGACGAGATCAATAAAGCCGTCACCGTTGAAATCCCCGTCGCTGATCGACTGTGGATACTGCCCGATCAGGTAATCGGTCGGGCCGCCAAAATTGCCCTCGCCCTCGCCGAGCCGCACCGAGACGTAATAATCCGCGAAGTTGGTGGTGGCGGTGATTGCCAGGTCGGCTTTGCCGTCGCGGTTGAAGTCCTTAGCTACAACCGCGAGCGGGTTGCCGTGCAGCGCGAGAGCGAGCCTCGTCGAGAAGTATCCGTTGCCGTTGCCGAGCAGAATAATAAGTCGTTTATCATGGTAGTGGACGAAAGCGAGATCGGTGATAGCATCTTGATTGAAGTCGCCGATAGTAAAATCCTCAAAAGAGTTGCCTCCGGTGCTCATGTGGTCGGGCGCGATGGTGAAGTTGCCTGTTCCCGTGCCGAGCAACGTCACGAAATTTCCCGAGTTGAGGAACGTGACGACGAGGTCGGCCGCGCCGTCGCGGTTAAAATCGGCGGTGTTGAGATAGTAAGGGTTACGCCCGTAGGAACTCAGCCTGGTGTTGATGGGCGGGCCGAAACTGCCGTCGCCGTTGCCCAAAAACAGGTGGACACTCTCTATATGGCTGCCGGTTGAGACGGCAGCCAGATCGGCCTTGTTGTCGTTGTTGAAATCGGCCGTGACGAGCGCGTACACGCCGGTGAAGATTTGAACCGGCGGGGCAGGCGTCATCCGACCCGTGCCGTCGCCCAGCAAGACTGAAATACCGCGGGGGCTGCCCTGACCCGTCAGGCCCGTATCATTGTTGGCGACCGCGACATCAAATTTCCCGTCGTGGTTGAAATCGGCAATCGCGATCTCGTCGGGTTTGTAGCCGACGGTGAAATTGAGCGCACCCGAGAAATCTCCCCCCGCCGCCCCGTAAAGCATCGTCACGGAGCCGAGTTGGCTTCCGACCGCGAGGTCGGGTTTACCGTCGGCGTTGAAGTCCGCGGAGACGAGGCCATCACTCGAGCCGCTGACCGCATAGCCGGTCGGCGCGCCAAGATTACCCGCCCCATCACCGAGCAATATCGAGACGCCCACACCGTCCGCTACGGCAACGTCATTCTTCCCGTCGCCGTTGAAATCGCCGACGACAATATCGCCGCTGGCAATGCCGGGGAAAGTTGTCGGCGCGGAGAAATTGCCCGCACCATTGCCGAGGAGAACTGAGATACCGTTAGTGTAGCCGTTTGCCCCGACCAGATCATCTCTGCCGTCGCCGTTGAGATCGCCGGTCGCCTTGGCGGTGAAACCATTTGGCAAGGGGTTTGCAGCAGTAAATCCGCCCGATCCGTCGCCCATGAATACGGCCGACTGATTTTCCATGCCCAAGGCTAGATCGAGGATGTTGTCGGCGTTGAACTTTCCGAGGGTGATCGTATTAACCCGCCCGCCCGAGGCGAGGGGCGAAACTGTGCTGAACCCGCCCGCGCCGTTGCTCAACAGGATCGCGATTGTATTGCTCCCGCCCCCACTTCCGACCGCGATGTCAGACAGATTGTCGCCGTTGAAATCGCCGACGCCCAGGCCGTGAGGATTTGAGTCGGTGGCGAAATTGCTCGCGCTGCCGAACGTGCCCGCGCCCGTACCGAGCAGGACGGAGATGTTATGCGATGTGTAATTCGTGGTGACGAGGTCGGCTTTGCCGTCGCCGTTAAAGTCTCCGGCGGAAATAGAGAACGGGTCCATCCCCACGGTGTAATTTGTCGGGGAACTGAAGTTGTTAGCACCGTCGCCGAGCAGGATCGAAACATCATCGGACTGCCTGTTCGCGACTGCCAGATCGAGATGACCATCACCGTTGAAGTCCCGGGCGACGAGAGCGCTGGGTCCCTGTCCGGCGGGCACTTGCCCGGCCACCCTGAAACTCCCGGCAGAGCACTGCCCCGCCGCATAAGCCGCGACGGACAGCGATTGGAGCAGACAGGTGAGAATGAAGACCCGCGGCCACCAACATTTAACTAAGAGTCTCTTCGTAGTGCGATGAGCGTTGTGATTTGTGATGACTGCTCTGTCGCGTAGACGAGGGAAAGGACGCATCAAGAAATCTCCAAATTGTTGATAGCCGTGAAGAGAGGCAGGCGGTAGTTATCGGGATTGCTCTGTGTGGAGACGGCGAGGGGCCAGAAGCCATACAAAACCGGAACACGACGGCGTAGAGTCGCACGATTGGTTGATATATGTCAAACCTGTTCTGTTGCAGGGAGTAACTAAATGGCAGTAGTTAGGTTATAAGGCTCAGATGAGTCAATGTGCCTACTGCCAAGCCACAGAGCAACAGATTAAGAGCGGATTCAACGCTTCCGGCAGCCAACGCTTTCGCTGCCGCCTGTGTGACCGCAT
>DATCWB010000061.1:0-5500 GCA_036566625.1 Pyrinomonadaceae bacterium | reverse complement strand
CCGGGATCGCCTGCGGCATGAAACTGTAAGTCACTAACCCAGCACGTCAGCCAGTCTGTTTCTGACGCCGACTCCTCTATCTTTGGGAAGAGCTTTTCTTCGAGGTTCGTTTCTTCCAGATCAACCGTTAGCATCCAGCCGGGATTGTCCAGGGTAGAAACCCTGATGACGAAAGTATGCTCCCAATCCCCGTCACAGTTGGAAGCGTACCATTTTTGTAAATCAGCAAAGACACTCATGATTCAATAGGGGAAGACAGCCAACTACTATTGCGCCGCACGCATGCGGCGCGCGGCGAGTTCGAGCACTTCCCGCACCTGCGCGTCCCAGTAAGGCCAGGAATGCGCGCCGGGCAGTTGGCGATACTCGTGCGGGATTTTTCGCCGGAGCAGAAGTTCCGAGAGCGCGCGGTTCGAGTTGATGAGAAAGTCTTCCGTGCCGCAGTCGAAGTAGATGAAGGGAAGCGCGGTGAAGCGTTCCGGCGGCAGGTCGGAGAAGAGTTTGAAGAGGTCGTTCTCGCGGCGCGTGCGGCTGTTCATTGCTCCGTAGGCGCGTGCGATGGAAGGCTTGACGAAGGCGAGCAGCGCGGGGTCGTTTGCGTCCCAGGAGGCCGCGCCGAACGCGCCGCTCATAGACGCCGCGAGGATAAACTTTTGCGGGTGCTTGACGCCGAACTTCAACGCGCCGTAGCCGCCCATCGAAAGCCCTGCGACGGCGCGCGCGTCGCGCGTCCCGAGAGCGCGGTAGCGGCGCTCCACGTCGGGGATCAACTCTTCGAGAATGTAAGTCTCAAACCTATCGGTCGCGACCGTCGCGCTGTCCGTGTACCAGTTGTCCCCGCCTTCGGGCGTGACGATGATGAAGCGATACGCGGCGACGTGCGCGGCGAGACGCGCGCGGTCGGAAACCCAGTCGCCCGCGCCGCCGCCGAGTCCGTGGAGCAGATAGACAACCGGATACCGGAGGGCGCGCGACTCCGGCGCATCGTAGAGCGGCGGCAGCACGACGTTGTAAGGCAGCGGCCTGCCGATGAGCTTGCTTTCAAACCTGACCGCCTCGACGCGCGCGGCGGGCTGCCGCTCGCGCGTCTGAGCCTCGCACGAAACGACCAGCAACAGCAGCGCGAAGCAGAGAGAGAAGACGCGCGCTCTCGTCAATCCGCAACCCGCTCGCGCCGATACCAAACGCGCCCGCGTTAACCCGCAAACTTTTTCCGCCCGCACTATTTCCACACCCCCACGCTTTTCAGAAACTCTTCGAGGTTCGCCTTCTTGAGCAGGTCGCCGACGGCATCGCGTTTGAGTTGCGGGGCGATACGGTCAGGCCGCTCGGCCAGCGCGTGCGCCGTGACGGCGACGACCGCCGCGCCCGCGACCAAATTGTGCGCGGCGATCTTGTCGAGGGTGTCGCTCGATTTGTGGTGAACGTCGTCATAGTGCTCCATGTCAACCCAGAGGTCGAGCGCGGGTATGCCGGCCAGCAGGAAGTGGCCGTGATCCGTGTCGAACGTGAGTTCGGGCGAAAGGCCGTCGCCGCCGAGACCGGCGAGCAGCGACTTGCTGATGGGCGTCATTGCCGCCTCCACGTCCGCGCGCCCTTCATACTTCCAGCCACGCGGGTGTCCCGCCCCGTTGTCGGTGTTGAGGGCGGCGACGCAATCTTTGAGTTCACCGGCGTGCGCGCGCACGTAGGCGGCCGAGCCTATCAATCCCTGTTCCTCGCCGCCCCAGAGCGCGAAGCGGATCGAGCGGCGCGGCGGCGTGCCGAGCGCGGCAATGGCGCGCGCCGCCTCCAGGACCATCGCGCAGCCCGTGCCGTTATCCTGCGCGCCCGTGCCGTAGTCCCACGAGTCGAGGTGCGCGCCGATGATGATCCACTCGTTCGGACGCTCGCGCCCGCGAATCTCGGCGACGACGTTGTTATCCTCGGTCGCGCCGCCCGTCCGGTTCTCGAATTGAAATTCCACCGTCACCGCGCCTTCGGCGAGGAGTCGCTGGATCAACTTCGCGTCTTCCATGCCGAGCTGCGCGAGCGGCAGAGGGCTGATGCGCGCGCCCCAGTTGAGGTTAAATGCGCCCAGCACGTTGTTCGGATCGCCGCTGCCGATAACGGCCGCCGCCGCGCCCGCCTCTTTGAGAAACTGCTGCGACGCGACCAACCCGGAGAACGCCGCGTAGCCGTCCTTGAGCAATGCCGAGAGGTCGAGCATGACGACGCGGCCTTTGATCTTGTCCGACTCCCGCCTGATGAAGTCGCGCGAGAGGTCTGTGAGGAGGTATATCTCGCCGCGCACGCCGCCCGCCGGGGTAGAGGGCGACCAGCCGAGCGATTCGAGATGCAAGGGTCGCTCAAGCGGCGCGGTCATGCGCCCGTGCGCGAGGCCGCGCGTCCAGGTGCTTTCGAGTTGGAACGGTTCGAGCCGCACGTCTTTGATTCCGGCGGCGCGAAACTGTTCGGCCGCCCATTCGGCCGAGCGGTCGTAGGCGGCCGACCCGCTCAAGCGTCCGCCGAATTTATCCGAGAGGTTTCGCACGTATTCCATCGCGCGGCCGTTGACGAGCACCTCGCCCGCCAGCCGCGCCGACGTTTGCTCCAACCCGGCGGCGGGCTGCTGCGCAAAGCCTGCGGACGGCAACAGCAGGATGAAAGACAGCAGCGCGGCGCGAAAAAGTTTCATAGGATGTTCTCCGGCGGATGGATGATGTCGAGATCGAGAAAGTTATACGCGTGGGTGTGTGACGAAGATTCGTCCGCGCCGGGGTTGAACGCCTTTGCGGCGTTCAGCCCAACGTGCGCCCTCTGCTAACTGTCCAGACTGAATCCCTGCTCAGGAATCACCGTTGCCGCCCCTGATGTTTCTTTCCACCAGCGCCGCAATCCGGTCGAGCCGCGCATCTGTCTCAGCCCCGCGCGCTCTCATCTCGGCTATACTTTCATCCGTGCGCGCGCCCATCTCCGCAATCTGCGCGTTCGTCTCGGCTATTCTTTGACTCATCTCAGCTATTACTTGGTCTGTGCGCGCGTTACTCTCAGCTATTAATTGATCTGTGTGCGCGTTACTCTCAGCTATTGATTGGTCTGCGCGCGCATTACTCTCAGCTATTAATTGGTCTGCGCGCGCATTACTCTCAGCTATTTGTTTATCGGTGCGCGCGTTGGACTCGGCTATTTGTTCATCGGTGCGTGTCCGGGATTCAGCTATTAACTGATCGGTGCGCGCATTCGACTCGGCAATGCTTCGGTACGCCTCGGCTATTGCTTTATCAGTTTGCGCTTGCCGCACCTCCATGCGTTCAAAGGTGCCCGTGACGATCTCGATGAACTGAGATACCGTCTCCGCATTATGCTCCACCACCCGGTTCGTCTCCGCGACCTGCCGGGTCAGTTGATTAAGTCTGTCAGTTAATTCATCGATCCGCCCCTGGTGATTGGCCTGACCCTGTAAAAGAAACTCAATCGCTCGTTCCATCTCTTCGCCGGTCATAGTCCGTTACCTCTCGTTAAGTCGCACAGTTCCGTCTCCACGGTGGGCGATTATTGCGCGTCGAGCATGGGCACGTTGATGCCTTTGGTGCGGGCGGTCTCTTCGGCCTCTTCGTAGCCCGCGTCAACGTGGCGCGCGACGCCGAGGCCGGGGTCGTTGGTGAGCACGCGGTTGAGGCGGCGCGTGGCTTCCGGCGTGCCGTCGGCGACCGAGACCTGACCGGCGTGGAGCGAATAGCCAATGCCGACGCCGCCGCCGTGATGGAAGGAGACCCACGATGCGCCGCTCGCCGTGTTCAGGAGGGCGTTCAGGATCGGCCAGTCGGCCACGGCGTCAGAGCCGTCGCGCATCGCCTCGGTCTCACGAAAAGGGGAGGCGACCGAACCCGTGTCCAGATGGTCGCGGCCGATGGCGACCGGGGCTTTCAGGTCGCCGCGACGGACGAGTTCGTTGATGGCCTCGCCCATCTCGGCGCGTTCGCCGTAGCCGAGCCAGCAGATGCGCGCAGGGAGTCCCTGAAACTGCACGCGCTCGCGCGCGAGACGCAGCCAGCGGTTGAGCGTGGAGTCTTCGGGGAAGAGTTCGAGGGCGAGATCGTCCGTGCGGCGGATGTCTTCGCGGTCGCCGGAGAGAGCCACCCAGCGAAACGGCCCCTTGCCTTCGCAGAACAGCGGGCGGATATATTCGGGCACGAAGCCGGGAATCTCGAAGGCGTCGGAGCACCCGGCATCGAAGGCGAACTTGCGTATGTTGTTGCCATAGTCGAAGGCGACCGCGCCCGCGCGTTTGAGCGCAAGCATCGCCTCGACGTGACGCGCCATTGATTCGGTCGAGCGCGCGACGTAGCCGTCCGCGTCCGCGCGTCTCAACTCGTCCGCCTCTTCCAGACTCAACCCGGCGGGCACGTAGCCGCCGAGCGGATCGTGCGCGCTCGTCTGATCCGTGACGGCATCAACGCGCACCGCGCGCCGCGCGATCTCCGGCAACACCTCCGCGCAGTTGCCGACGAGGCCGACCGAGACGGCGCGTCCCTGCTCGCGCGCGTCTTCGCAGATTCGGAGGGCGTCGTCGAGGGTGAGCGCGAGGCGGTCGCAGTAGCCCGTCTGCACGCGGCGTTCGATGCGCGCGCGGTCAACGTCCACACCGAGAAACACCGCGCCGTTCATCGTCGCGGCGAGCGGCTGCGCGCCGCCCATGCCGCCCATGCCGCCCGAGACGACGAGACGCCCCGCAAGTGTGCCGCCGAAATGCCGGTCGGCCATCGCCGCGAAGGTCTCGAACGTGCCCTGCACGATCCCCTGCGTGCCGATGTAAATCCAACTGCCCGCCGTCATCTGCCCATACATCATCAGGCCGCGGCGTTCGAGTTCGTTGAAGTGCCCCCAGTTAGCCCACGCGCCGACGAGGTTCGAGTTGGCGATCAAAACGCGCGGCGCGTATTCGTGCGTGCGAAAGACGGCCACGGGTTTGCCGGACTGGACAAGCAGCGTCTCGTCGTTCTCCAGTTGTTGCAACTCGCGCACGATGGCATCGTAGGCCGCCCAGTTGCGCGCCGCGCGCCCCGTGCCCCCATAGACGACGAGATCGTCCGGCCGCTCGGCGACCTCCGCGTCGAGGTTGTTCATCAGGCAGCGCAGCGCCGCCTCCTGATGCCAGCCCTTGCAGTTCAACTTCGCGCCGCGCGGCGCGCTCACCTTTCTCGAACCGTTCATCTTCACCACTCGACCCTTCGCGCCTTACGTCTTCGCCTTTGCGCCTGCGGCGAGAAAATCCGATCTCGCCGCAGGCGCAAAGTCAGAACTTAAGGCGCGAGGGAAATTTTGAAACGCGCAAGAGCGCACCACACGGCGCACGAGAGACGGCCGCCCCGCCGCCTTACTCGCTCTTGAAACTCCGCACGAAGTTGTCGAACCACCCGCCGCCCTGTCGCGACATCTCTTCCAGTTCGCCCGGGTCGAGCCAGATGCCGCCGCACTGCTGGCAGCGGTCGATGACGACCGACCCGCGCGCCTCCTC
>DATCWB010000060.1:0-3843 GCA_036566625.1 Pyrinomonadaceae bacterium | reverse complement strand
TGTCGAAGCAGCGGGTCAGAGGCCGACGCCCGCCGCCACGCCGCGCGCCACGCCCGCCCCGTCCGGAGACCCGGACACGCCGGACACAGGAGGTACGCCGCGCTCCGCGACACAACCCGACGACGGCGTTGACGACGACGCGGGCGCGCCCGCCACGCGCGAAACGACCGCTCAACCGGCAGCCACCGCTCCGGTCGCCCAAACTTCCGATCCGACGAAAGCCACCGAGCCGATGTCGCGCGTCGTTGATGTTTATAAACTCGGCGAGGAGATTAAACGACCGGGCGAGACGATGACTCAGCAGCAATGGGAGTACGAGCGCAGGGAGGCTGGACTCAACGACGTGATCATCGTCAAGGTTGCGAACCTGCTCGATCTGGTAAACCGTGCGAAGTGCCGGGGCGCGTACGAGTCGGCCACCTGCCGCGAGCAGGAGATCGCGCTCTACATCGAGGGGCGGGAGATCAAAGGATTAGTGCCCGAGTCGGGCGCGCCGACCATCGCCGAAGACAACGCCGAACCAGGCACGCTTCACTATCACCTGCAACGTTCCGGCGGCTCGGACGAGCACTGGGCAGACCTGCTCGGCTTCAGTCACAATTCGGATGAGTTCAAGCTGCACCGCGACGTGGAGGTGAGCGTCGGGCTGCCCGGCGAATACCCCATCAAGTCTGATGTCAAGGACTTTCACCTCGTGCGCGTGCGCTTCTATCCGCTGCTCGGGTGGATCGCGCTCTTTCTACTAATGGCCTTTTTCCTGTGGCGGCTCGCCAGAGAGAGCGACTTCCTGCGCGACCGCAGACCCGTCCTGTGGAAACAGCGCAAGCCCTACAGTCTGAGTCTGACGCAGGCGGCGTGGTGGTTCGTGTTGGTCATCGTCGCCTTCGTCTTCATCTGGCTGGTGACGGGGCAATACGATCTCTCCACGTCGGTGCTGGTGCTGCTCGGCATCGGCTTCGGCACTGCGCTCGGAGCAAACGTCATCGGGCTGAACAAGAGCGAGACCCCGGCTGCCGGGCAGGGCGACAACAACGAACTCAGTTCTCTCCTGTTAGCGAAGGACGCGCTCGAAACCGAACTCAGCAAACTTGAATCGGATACAAACGCGGCCGGGCAGGCGGAGCGGCCCGCGCTGGCGTCGCAGTTTGCCGCAAGGAAAGAGGCTTACAACGCTCTCATCGCAAAGATCAGGCAGAAGTTTCCCGACGCGCTCGGATGGGGACACGTCAACTTCTACACCGATCTCGTTTCCGATTCGCACGGCGTCAACTTCCACCGCTTCCAGATGATCGTGTGGACTATCGTGCTGGGTTTCATCTTCGTTGATTCGGTGCTGAGCCGCCTTTCCATGCCGCAATTCAGCACCACCGTGCTCACGCTGATGGGCATTAGTTCGGGCACGTACCTTCTGGGCGCGTCCTCCGAGCCGCAGGGGATAACGGGGAACGCGGGCGCAGCCGGCGGCACGGATGCGGGCGCGACGAGCGACGCCCGCCCGGGCGACGCGAGCGCAGAAGACCCGCCCGCCCCTGATACGGCCGGCAACTCGTCGGCCAACCCTCCGGCGCAATAGTTGACCGGCTCTCCGGCGCAATAGCGGACGCGCCCTCCGGCGCAATAGTTGACGCGCCCGGAGCAAACACCCGCCGGCAACGCACGGCGGTTTTGTCGCGCCGCGCCCTGCGCCCCGCGCCGCCGTTTCGATTTCCGCGCCGCTGCGCGTTTGGGACTTTCGGCGCGAGCGGCTACACTTTGGGGTTTGACTTACACGCAAATTATCCAGAGGTAGTGATGAGCAGAAATAGCGAGACGGTTTTTGAGAGTTTTTTGCGGCGGCATGATGAAACGGCGTGGGCGCGCGCGCTCGAAAATTTGCTTCCCGCCGTCCACGAAGTTGACCGCAACGCGACCTCCATCTGGTTCGCCTTCTTTCCCCTCGCGCTCGTGCGCGCCTTCGAGCAAGCGGACGAGCCGGAGAAACTGGCGCAGCGTTTATTGATGCAGGGCAGCTATCGCCTCGAAGATCAAATTGATTCGTCGCACGCGTTTCTCTACGGCCATCGCTACTGGCCGGAAGTTAAACGCGCCGTCGCCGCGCTCGCCGGTCAATTTCAAGAAGAGACGCCCGCAGGCCAAGCCGCGCTCGACGGTCAAGTCCGGGCGGTGGCGCGCGAAGTGGCAACGCAAAAGAAGGTTGAAGAGTCGTTGCTCTTAGGCATCACGGCCATCGCGTTGATGACCTTGCGGCAGGTCGGACTCGCGGCGTTTGCGGCCTCGCCGGGCGAAGTCCGGCTCGACGGCAGGCGCGCGCGGCAGTCGCCCGAAAAGATTTTGCGTGAGCGCGCGCGCGACGACAGCCAGGGCTTGCTCGGGGGATTCCTGCGCACGACCGACAAGCGTTGGACGGTGGTGTGGAACGAAGACGACCCGACGGCGCGCTTCCAGATGATTCAACATCAGGAAGTGGCCTCCGCCGCGGCGACCGACACGCGCGACTGGTCGCAGGTTGACCCGCGCTGCACCGTCGGCGAGGGGCCGATTCCCGTGCAGTGTCGCTCGGCTTCGTGCGGCACGTGTTGGGTGGGCGTGCTGGGCGGCGCGGAGAAGTTGACCGCCGTTAGCCCGCGCGAGCGCAAGGCCATGCAACTCTTCGGCTACATTGAGACGGACGACCCGAAGCCCATCATCCGCCTCGCCTGCCAGGCGCAGGGCGAGGGCGCGGTCTCAATCGTCATCCCCTCCTGGAACGGCGTGTTCGGGAAATACCTGCGCCGGATTAAGGAAGAGGAAACGGCCGAAGCGGCCGAAGGATCGCAGGCAGTCTCGCAATAATTTTATGAGCACTTCAAAATCAAACGGGGCGCGAAAAGCTGATGGCGACGCCGGCGACGCGACGGGGCAACCGCCGCCGCTCGCGCGCGACGAACTCGGCCGCATCGAACCGGCTTCGCTTGCAGACCTCATCGAGTGGTTTCTCAACAACGACCCGCGCGTGAACATGATCCGTCACCCGAAGGTCGAGGAAGTTTTTCAATGGAAGCAGGCGGAGAGCCGCCGCGCGGGCGAAGAGGTTTACGAGTTCGCGAACGCCGAAGAGCGGCTTGCCATCGGCATCATGCAGGCCATCGTCGAGAACGAGGGCGAGGGCGCGCTGCACGGCTGGATCAGCCAACTCCTGAACGCGCTCGACGACGCCACGAAAACTAATGAAGAAGTCTCGCACGCTTACCGGCTCAACACAGGGGGCGAAGCGTCCACGGTGGGCGAGGCGGCGAAGATTCCCACCGAGCGCGGGCGCGCCATCTTTCTCACCTGCTGCTGGCTCGAAGCGCTCTGCACGGCCGAAGTGCGCGTGCTCGGCTGGGTCTACCAGCAACTTTACGGCAGACCTTTTCAACCGGGCAATTATTGATTTAGACTCTCACGCCAAAAGCGTTGGGACAGATGTAGGACGAATATCGCAGAGGAATTTTATTAACTATGGCCGAACCCGCGAATTATACTAACAACTCACAGACGCTCGTGGTTGACAGCAATGAATTCACCTTTGAGACGCTCGAACAAACGAACGGCCACGCCACGGTGGTGCGCTTCGAGTTGAAGAACCCCGACGTGAAGGCCGGCGACGTGCTGCTCGTGCTCTCCGGCACGGACATACACTTCCACGGCATGATCGGCATCATCAGCGAAGACGGCTCGGCCGTCGCCACCGACCGGCGCGGCTCTTTGCTCCCCGGCAACACCGTGCAATAGAGCTACAGCCTGAGGGCTACAGAGAAGAAGGATGAAAGAAAGCACTCACCTGCTTGAATGCTTTCTTTCATCCTTCTTCTCTCTAGCCCT
>DATCWB010000059.1:0-7933 GCA_036566625.1 Pyrinomonadaceae bacterium | reverse complement strand
ATGGTTACAGGGTGCTGCTGGCGCTGGACGAAGAAGACGCGCTGGAGAGAGTCGGCAGTAGTGTCAGCCACGCTGATTTGCTCCTGGTGAATCTGGTGGGCAGGACGACCGACGAAGTTTTGCAGATCGGGCGTCGTATCCGCGAGCACGCGAAGTACAACGGACGCACGCCGCTCGTCGTCATGGCCGAAAAGTACGGCGTGGACGTGGAAGGCACGGACGTGAACGTGGGCGGCAACGACTGGGTGACATATCTCGAAGAGCCCGGGCAGTTGAGGAATCTGCTCCACCGTCTCACCTCGAAGACGGGAGACGCATAGAGAATCCATTCGACAAATATCATCCCCGCGCATATAGTCTGCGCTATTAAGGGTTGACTTGTTGCCCCGTTATTAAACAGAGAGTATCCGATGAGTTCCTCTAGCCCCGCCCCCAAAGACAACCGCCTGCTGGCGCACCTGCCCGCCGAAGAGTTGGAGTTTCTGCACCCGCACATGGAACAGGTGCAACTCGCGCATGGCGACCGGATCATCGAACCGCACGTTCCCATCAAAGACATCTATTTTCCGCTCAACTGCCTGCTCTCGATGGTGACGACGATGGAAGACGGATCGACTGTCGAATCCGGTTCCATCGGACGCGAAGGGATGGCGGGCACGCCCGTCCTGCTCGACGCCGCAGAGACCACGATGCCCACCTTCGTGCAAATCCCCGGTGAAGCCACCAGGGTCAAAGCCGGGATTATCAAAGAGGTGTACGAGCGGGGCGGCGCGTTGAAGAAAATCATCAATCGCTACATCCACACGGTCATCGTCGTCAGCTCGCAATCGGTGGCCTGCAACCGGCTGCACCACATCGAAGCGCGCCTCGCACGCTGGTTGTTGATGAGCAGCGACGGCGTCGGCTCGAACGAAGTGAACCTCACGCACGAATATCTGGCCGTGATGCTCGGCGTCCGCCGCGCAGGTGTCAGCGAGGCCGCCGCCAAACTTCAGGAGAGAAACCTGATCCGCTACAACCGCGGGAATGTCCTCATACTGGATCGGGAGAGTTTGGAAGCGGGCGCGTGCGAGTGTTACCACGTCGTGCGCGCGGAATACGAGCGCCTGTTCAGTTGAACAACACGCGCCTCGCCGCAGTCTCCTGAGATTCAGTTTTCCTCCGGAGTGTAAATCTAATGTAGGAAGCCGCCCGCTCCACGGCTGGCACAGCCGCCCCGAATTCAACGCACCCGCCCGACTTTTATGCTCGCCCGCCCGTGGTGTAAGATGCCTTTTAATCTCGCGCCTTTTAGTACGTCATGAATAAACCGCAAACGCCGAGCCGCCTGCCGCCCATCGCTGGAGCGCGTGCGCGTCCCGGCTCGAATTCAATTTTAAGGAAACCTACAGATGATAGATTTTGAACTGACCGAAGATCACAAGTCCATCCGCAACACCGTGCGCGAGTTTGCGCAGCGCGAAGTAGCCCCGCGCATCAAGGAGCTTGACGAACAGCAACGCTTCGACCGTTCCATCCTCGACAAGATGGCGGAGTTGAATTTGCTCGGCGTCTGCATCCCCGAAGAATACGGCGGTGCGGGCTTCGACTACATCGCGCTCGGCCTCGTCTGCGAAGAACTCGAAGCCGTGGACACTTTCATGCGCGTCATCATGTCCGTCCACACGGGGTTGAACTCGCTGACGCTCTACTCGTGGGGCACCGAGGAGCAGAAGCGCAAGTATCTCGTGCCGCAGGCGAAGGGCGAGAAGATCGCCACCTACGGCCTGACCGAACCGGGCGCGGGGTCGGACGTGGTGGGCGCGCGCTCCGTCGCCCGGCGCGAGGGCGACGAGTGGGTCTTGAACGGCGAGAAGATGTGGATCAGCCTCGCGGGCGACGTGGCCGACAACTTCCTCTTCTTCTGCTGGACGGACGAGGAGAAACGCCGCAAGCGCGACCACACGGGCATGAGTTGCTTCATCGTCGAACGCTCGATGAAAGGTTTCTCTTCGGGCACGATCCACGGCAAGATGGGCATCCGCGCGGGCAACACCGGCTACTTCAACCTGACGGACGTGCGCGTGCCCGCCGAGAATCTGGTGGGCGAAGAGGGCGAGGGTTTCAAGATCGCCATGTTCGCCCTTGAGCAGGGGCGTTACACCGTGGCTTCGGGCGCGACCGGCATCATCCGCGCCTCGCGCGATGCCTCTATCGCCTACGCCAACACGCGCGAAACCTTCGGCACGCGCATCGCCAACCACCAACTCGTCAAACAGAAGATCGCCGAGATGGAGGCCGACTACCAGATGTCGCACCTGCTCTGGCTGCGCGCGGGCTACCTCAAGAACGAGGGTCGGCCGAACGCGAAAGAGACGAGCCTCGCCAAGTGGCAGGCCACCGTCAGGAGCGAGAAGGCGGCTTCGATGGCGATTGAAGTCCACGGCGCGAATGGCTTCTCGAACGACTACCCCGTCGAGCGTTACCTGCGCAACTGCAAGGCGGCGATCATCTACGAAGGCACGCGCGACATCCACACGCTGATGCAGGCCGACTGGGCTTTGGGCTTGAAGAAAGAGAAGGCCGCGCGCAAGACCCTGCCGCCCTACCGCGCCGCCGACGCGCGCGAGGCCGTCGGGGCTGACTAGAGACGATAGGGAAACGAAGGACAAGACGCCCGCTAGTATCTGTCACTCGCGGGCGTCTTGTGTTGTGTACGGTCAGGCGTGTCCCTCCAAATTAAGGTGCGCTGACGAGGAACACGTCCCATGCCCAACGCCCGGCGTGCGTGCCGTGCGCGTCTCTGACTTTCGCGCGATACCTAAACCAGTTGCCGTGTTCGTCGAGTCGGCGGCTCTCGTGGTAGGCAAGTTCCAACCGGTCTATTCCGAGCGCGGGCAGCGGATGCAGTTCGCCTGACTCCGATACGCCGTTGTGGTTTCCGTCTTGCCAGAGCCGCAGCGCGGAGAATATCGCGTCGAGACTATCAATCGCGCCGTCCGAGTTGCCGCCCTGCGCCGGTTTGTCGAACTCCGCGAGGGCGAGGAAGCCGTGCGGCTCGCTCGACGGCGATTGCGGTGTGAAGTTGCCGAATAACTCCGCGCCGTTGTCTATCTTGCCGTTGCCGTCACGGTCTAAAGCGAGCCAGGCATCGTCTGAGCCGGGCGCAGTCCATGAAAGTTGCTCGCCTGTGCCGTCGGGGTTCAGGTCGAACACCACCCCGCCGGCGGCATCCGTGAGAGCGAACCCATTTCCCTGCACGTCTATCAGGATGGGCGAATTGCGGTAGTAGCAAGCGCAGTTCGGCCAAACTCCCATGCAGGTGATCGTGCCGGTACTGGTACAAGTACCACCGCCCGTTCCGCCGCCGCTGCCGCCGCCGGGGGCGGGTGGCTGATTCACCGTGCTGGAATTGTATTGACCGGCTTGTTGAATTCTTGAATTGTCGCAGGGCGTCGGGCCGCTGTTGCCATTCGTCGTGTTATCGTAATCCGCCACAGCGCAGGCAGTGTCATCCGGATTGTTCTGTGCGCAGACGCCGCATCCCATTATCGAACTTGTCCCCTGACAAGAGCAGCACTCGCCCAGCCCGAAAGTATGACCTATCTCGTGTGCCAACGTTTGTTGCAGGGCCGAGCAATTAGTAATCCGCGAGTTGACGTTAATGACTGAACTGTTGCGATTGGTTCCGTTATCACCCGGATAGGCATTGCCGAGATCGGCCGGGCCGAGGTCTCCGGCCGACCCTTGCGGCGGTCTGTTAACTTGAAGACCATTAGTGATGCCGGATGTGTTGGTTGCCGTATTCGTTTGAGTGTTGACGGTGGCGACGGTGTTTGGGCTGTAAGTGACGCTAAACCGCACGCCCGAAAAGTTTCCCTGAGTAGCCGCCGCCGCAAGGTTGAAGTTATCGAAAACCGGCTTAATGCAAGAATCAAACTGTGCCTGCGTAAACTCGCTGGAGTTTACATTGACTGAGACGAGAGTGTTCTGCGCCCAGGCATCTAAACGCCCTCTGGGACTGAGTTCGGGAGTTTGGCCTGTCGTGCAAGTACTTTGCGCCGCAACTCTGACTCCCGGCGGGAGCGCGAGCAGCAGACAGCAAAACAACGGCAAGGCGAATTTTAGCCGCGACGATTAGAGGCGAGTCGTTTTCATCGGAGCGCCTCCCTTCTTTTAGCTTCTCCTCCCGGATTACGCGCAATCGCATCTCGCACCTCATCCAGAAAGACCGCTTCGACCGCGCCCCGATGCTTCTGATAAGCAGCGTATGCCGTCTCTACCCTGCCGACTAAATTTAAACCATCCAGGGGAAAGACCTGCCCATCGCGCAATTCATACGCCGTAATGATTTTGAAATCTTGTCCCTCATCGTTGTTATACTTGAGGAAAAACACGTACCGCCGCCCCGTACGCGGCAGGGGCTTGCCGTGTTGGCCGTATCGAATGACTTTGCCCGAGGGAAACCGCACTGCGCCGCCGCCTCTGATCGCGCTAATCGAACTGTCGGAACCTAATGGCGTCGTCGTACTGTTCTTGAGCACCTCGCCCACCCGAACTGTGAACTCGGAATAGATGCCCGTCTTGTCTTCGGTTAGATATGCCTGCGCGTCTGAAACTTCACCGATGATCACTGCATCACTCTGCGCGGCGGGAAGCGACGGCTCAACCGGCGCATGACTCGGAGGCCCGCCGAAAGAAGATTCCCTCTCTTCCGTCAGCTTGAACAGTTTTGGATCAACGCCCTTTTCAGGACGCATGTTATAGCGCGCGTTTCGAGCGCGGCGTAATTCTCGCTTCTGCGGATCGATAGGCTCAGGAGCCGTATAGTCCGTGACCGCATAAAAATCCTCCTTCGCTTTCTCTAAGGCCGGAGAAGTTGAATTATTCTGCTTCTGACCGCGTAACCCTGCGGTCGCGGTCACGGCCGCGACCATGAGCAAGAGGCTAAATAAGATTAAGGGTTTTTTGGCTGACATCGGCGTACTCCTTTGGGCTGTGAGATTGCGAGGATGCTTTGTTTAGACTGACACTTTGGCGAAGGCAGAAGAGCCGTGAGCACGGCTAGTATGATGAATTTAATTTGCGGGGTCAATGCGCTGGTAGACGCGAAGACCACCTGCGTTCGAGCGGTACCTGCGCAACAGCAAGGCCGCGATCATCTACGAAGGCACGCGCGACATCCACACGCTGATGCAGGCCGACTGGGCTTTGGGCTTGAAGAAAGAGAAGGCCGCGCGCAAGACCCTGCCCCCCCTACCGCGCCGCCGATGCGCGCGAGGCCGTCGGCGCCGATTAAAGTCTAGCGAAACAAAAGCCGGACGCCCGCGAGTAGCTTTTACTCGCGGGCGTCCGGCTTTTGGTCGTTATGTCAGGTCGTTTTCCGCCCCTCAAGGTGCTTTAACGAGGACGACATCCCATGCCCAGCGTCCGATTTGTGCGCCGTGAATGTCCCGCACTTTCGCGCGGTAGCGAAACTGATTGCCATGTTGGTCAGTTCGTTTTGACTCTTTGTAGGTAAGCCCTAACTCGGCAATCCCCAGTTCCGTCAAGCTATGCAACTCATTCGGGGCTGAGATGCCATCATGATTGATGTCTTGCCAGAGACGCAAACTGGAGAATATCGCGTCCCGACTGTTGATCACGACATCTTCGTTGCCGCCGTTTTCTGGTTTATCAAACTCGGCGAGCGCGCGGAATCCGTTAGGGTCATCGGAGGGCGCTTGCGCGGTGCGCCCGCCGAACAACTCCAGGCCGCCATCTATCATTCCATTACCGTTACGATCTAATGCCAGCCAGGCGTCATCCGAGTCGGCGGCTGTCCACGACACTTGATCTACAAGGCCGTCACCCGTCAGGTCAAAGCTAATACCGGCAGCGGCGCTCGTCAGTTGAAAACCATCTCCCTCAATGTCTATGAGAATCGGCGTACAGAACGCGGTGGCGCACGAACAAGCGCACAATTCTGGATTCCAATATTGGTCATAATTGCAGGGAAACTGCTGTTCCCAGCAATATTCCGGCGTCGGCGGGGGCGGTTCATAATAAACTTCCTGCACTTTAGTACTGTCGCAGGGCGTGATGTCCGTCGGGTTTTCATTGCACGCGTCGTTTGGAGCAGCATTGGGACAGGGCTTGGACGAATTCATAACGCTTTGTCCCGGCTGCTGGGCAGTTGGGTGATCTAGTCCGAGTCCATGCCCGATCTCATGCTCAATCACTTTTATAAAAATGGTGTCATACCCGGGCGCTTGACTATCATAGAAAGGCCCGGTGCCGGGGCTAAAAGAATCAGCCAGAGCGCGTGTATTGATGAGTATGATGGCCTCCTTAACATAGATTCCCTCGTTTTGCATTAACTGGTAGCTGGCGCGAGTGTTGAAGTCAGGCATACCGTTCTGATCTGTGAACTCGGCAAATGAAATATGCACGAGAGGGGCAGTAGCAGGAATATGTTGTAATGCTGTCGTGCCGTTGAAGGCAGTGCCCGTACCGTTGTTATTATTCGCAGTAGTCCACCTCTGCAGGGCAGTTCTCATTTGCGCCTTAACATTCGGATCGAAGCGGACATCTATGTCTGCGTAGACGGTGGTTCCGGGCGGGAAGCGAGGGGCATTCGTCTCCGTGGGACACGATGAGGTCTGCGCTTGAGAGATAACTAAACTTGTGCTGAGAAGTAAGAGCGGAAGGCTAATAAGCCAAATGAATAAAGTGAGGCGGCGGTTTTGGCGATCATAGACTTTCATCTTAAGAAGCCTCCGGGCTGACAGGGTTGCGTCAGAGCGTTACCGACTTCTTTCAGAAAGGCGTTCACCTCCGTTGATTTTTTCCAGCCGAGCGGGAGGGGCTTACGGGAAATCTGCGTAATTTCGTTATCATGTATGAGGAAAGTGTCATCAAACAACGCATGTCCGAACGGCCTGTAGGTCTCCGCCAGAGGTTCATACTTTAAAAAAAGCAAATAGCGTCCACCCTTCTTCAAAGGAGACTGTTCTTCATCTAAGGCGGTGACATTATGGCCGTTTAAAGTGACGACACCTCCCGAGCGGGGAACGGTTATATCTTGACCTTGCCGGACGGGAGCTGACCCACTGTTTTTTAAGACCTCCTCGACCGTTATTTCGTAATCGGTGAATAAGAATGTACCGGCGGCGATGATGTGAGAGGCTTTACTTTTTGTTGAACCGATGACGACGAGATCGGTGTTGCATCCCAACTTAAGTAAAGATTCATTTAAAGGTAAATCGTAAAGTGGAACTTCGCTGAGCGGCCCCCACAATTGCACATCACCTTTTTTGGCGACTAAATCAGCCACCTTATAACCCCTTTCATAACGGGTTCCCTTGAAGAGCTTGCTGCGCTTCTTCTGTTTCTCAGTCATCACCCCCAGTTGAATAGGCGTGGCCTCTTCTTCCTGCTTCATGCCGGTTATTTTTTGTCCCGGTTTATTTGTGTGTTGGCTTGTAGCTATACGAACAGTTATAAAGGTGATTAAAATCACGCCAACCGAAACTGCCGCCAGTCCGAATCTATATTTAGTCATGCCATCCTCCTGTCCCGCGCGCGAGCCTGATTCATCTGCTTCCGCGCCTTAAAACATTGACAGCGAAACCGCATCAATCACGGCTCCTGAAAGCCGACACCCGCCTGACGACGAATGCTCCGACTGCTTGATATATTTCTACGGGTGCTTGCTGACGATAGCGATGCCCGTTCAAATTTTGTAGGGGAAAGTGCGGTTTACGAAATTTATGAGGGTTTTGTCAACGCAATTTGTTCGACATCGCGCACGGTACACCTGCCTTAATTATCTGTCAAGAAAACTTTTCAACCTATGGCCTCGTTTTCAGCGATCTCCGGTCATCCGCAATTTAATCTTAAATTCCCCGTCAGCTTGCTGCGGGGTCGCCGAATGAGAAATATGGGATTCCAAAGGGAACGGCGTTCCCTTTGG
>DATCWB010000058.1:0-4058 GCA_036566625.1 Pyrinomonadaceae bacterium | reverse complement strand
CGCCGCGCGGCCTGCGTGCGCGCAGGCCGCATTGCCGAGCAAGGCCAGGCCAATCAACAGAGAGCCGAATGAGAATGTTCTACGCATGATGAATTCCTTTCGAGGGGCGGTCGGTGGTCGGTTGTCCGTGGTCGGTTGTTTGTCGTCCTTTGCTCGCGGCCGGTTGTTCGATTCAACCTTCGGCGGCCGCCCCGACGGGCAGAAGCAACTGACCACGGACAACCGGCGGCTTTTACGGTTTGAGAATCTCTTCAAGGAAACGCAACGCTTCCGGGTCGCGGCTCTCGCCGATCTGCCGGATGGCCTGACGGCGCAGGTCGAGCGAGGCATCGGTGCGCGCAACCTGCATCAGCTTGCGCAGCGCGGCCTTCTGACCCGATTCGCCGAGCGCGTGGAGCAGGGCGCGTTTGAGGTCGAGGTTCTGTTCGGCATCGTAGAGCGAGATGAGCAGTTCGACGGTCTGCGCCTCTTTACGTTCGGCGATGCGGTGGATGACGGTGCGGCGCAGTTCCACGCTCTCGGCCGGGTTGCGCGCGATCTCGTGGAGCCTGGCTCTGGCGCGCGGGCTGTTCATGTCGGAGAAGGCGTGGAGGATTTCGCGCTTCACGTCCGCGTCGCGCTCGGCCTGATAGACGCGCATCAACTCGTCGAGCATGGCGTCGCTGTTCTTCTCGCCCAGACGGCGCAGCGCGAACTTGCGCAACTCTACGTTGTCTCCGGTGCGCGCCACTTCGAGGAGTTTCGAAAGGGCGCGCGGGTCGTTCGATTCCGAGAAGGCGTTCATCAGACGCTTGCGAATCTCGATGCTGCGGTCGGCATCGTAGATGCGAACGAGGTTGTCGAACGCCCCGTCGCGCTCGCCGAGACGGCTGATGGCGGTCTTGCGCAGTTCGAGGTCTTCGCCGGCGCGCTGCGCGATCTCCAGCAGCTTCGCGGCGGGGCGCGCGCCGTCCATCTCGGCGAGGGCGTGCAGCACCTGCCGCTTGATGTTCGGGTCGGGGTCGGCCGAATAGAGGCGCATGAGTTCGTCCATGACGGCCTCGCCCCCCGCTTCGCCGAGACGGTGGATGGCGGTCTGCCGGAGCTTCGCGTCGGGCTGGCTGCGCGCGATCTCCAGCAGCAGGGGGACGGCCTGTTTGCCGCCGTGCGCGCCGAGCAGCGAGACGGCCGACTCCTTCATGCGGCGGCTCGCCGTCGAGTTGGGCTTCAACCATTCGGCGACGAAGCCGAGCGCGCGTTCGGGGTTAGATTCGAAGAGGCTTTGCAGGGCGATGAGCTTGAGTTCTTCGTTCTCCTTGCCGAGCGCGTCGTCGATGATCTCGGTCTGGCCGAGGGCGGGCGCGAGTTCGGTGAGCATCGCGTCGGCCTCTTCGCGCCAGCCCGAACGCCGGTGCTCTTTGATCAGACGCTTGAGAGCCTTGGCCGCCTCTTTCGTGTGTCCCTGACGCTTGAGGGCGTAGGCATACCAGTAGAGCGCGGCGTCCACGTCGTTGTCGCGCGGGTAGGTATTGATGAAGCCGCGAAACATCTCGGCGGCCTTCGTCCATTCCTCGTTCTCGATCATGTCGCGTCCCGCGCGAAACATTTTCATCGCCGGGGTATTGCCCGTCTGCACGAAGCGGTTGAGCTTGGCGAGGTCTTGATTCGCGCGCGCGGCGGTCGCGCGCGCGACGAGCGCGCCCGAGGCGACGACGAGGGCAAAGGCAAGCATCAGGGCGACGCCCGCCGCCTGTCTCGACCGGAGACGGCGACGGAAGGGGCGCGCGTGTTGGTTGAATGCGTGTGGCATGTTGGTGACCTTGAGTCCTTCGGTTTAATAAGATCGCGCGGAGGCGGATTCGACCGCGCTGATTTGGAGCATGGCGACGAGGTTCTTCCGGCGCATGCGCTCGTTGATCTCTCTCACGTCTGCGGGCGCGGGGCGGTCGGGCAGGTTGGCGATGTCGATCAGGATCGGCTCAAGACTGTCGAGCAGAGATTCGACGGGCAGGTTGCCTCGGCTCGCCGCCTCGCGCCGGAGCACGATGTTCTGGTAGAGCAATTTTTTGGAGCGCCGTTTTTCGTGGGCGAGATCGGACGAGGCGCGGCGTCCCGCATCGGCCGGGCGCGCGTTGCGGAACGAGCGCAGGAGCAACTGCGCCTGTTCGACGTGGCGCGCCGTCTTCGACCCGGCCGCCGTGTCCGCCCTTTCCGCTGCCTCCGCATCACGCCGCGTCGCGTCATTATCGCCCGCGTCGTTCGCACCAACGCTGCCGCCGCGAGCGACCTCGACATCATTTCGCGCCGACTCCGCGCCACGCGACTCGACCCGCGACGGGTTGGAATTCGCAGGCGTCGGAGATGACTTCAGAACTCCGCCGCGCGCCCGCTCGACGCGCCGCACGTTTACGCCAGCGCGCGCGATGCCCTCCGCGTTTCGGCTCGCGCCATCCGTCGATTCCCCGCCCGCTCGCTTTTGATTATTTCCGGCGGCCTGTTCGCCGCCGCCCGGTCTGCTCGCGCTCGCCGTCAAGTCATGCGGCGCGGGCGTCGGCGTGATTGAAGTCGCAGCGGTAGACGAATTGTTGTTGCTGTTGTTGGCGTGCGCGGGCGTCGGCTCGTTCGACACGACTTCCACGTGCGCGCGGCGCGAACTCATCAGGGAGACGACGCCGACGCCGACCAGAAGCAACAGCAATGCGGCCAACCCCGCGACGCCGAGGCGTGGCATACCGAACGCGCCCGCAAAACTTTCGCGGCGGTGGGGCGGCGTCTCATGTTCGAGTTTCGTTCTGTTGCCGCCGGCCGCGAGGATGCGTTTGAGGGCGCGCTGGCGTGCGAAGGCGTCGAGTTCGAGCGGGTAGTCGGCGATCTGTCGCCGCAGCAGGAGAAAATCTTCTCGCGCCGCCCGGCAATCCCCGCAGAGGTTGAGGTGTCTCTCCACTTCGTGCGCTTCCGCCGGCGGCAGTTCGCCGTCAATCAAGAGCGAGACTTTTTGTGTGCGGTCGCATTTCATAGTCGTTATCGCTTGAGACTCCGTCCTCGGGCGCTTCACCCGGCAGCCTTCTCGTGCGCCGGCGCGTGTTGCCGTTTGCCCCAACGCTCGCGCAGGGCTGTGCGCGCGCGGAAGACATCAATTTTCACTTTACTCTCGGAGACGCCGAGCACGCCCGCGATATCCTTGTAGCTCAACTCTTCCTGCTCGCGCAGGAGCAGGGCGGCGCGCTGTTGTTCGGGGAGCGCCCTCAGCATATCCGACACCAGACCTTTCCGCTCGGCCGTCTCGAACTCCTCTTCCGGCGTCGGCACGTTGACGCGGAACACATCAACCACGCGGTTGAAGAGTCTTTGGCGCGTGCTCCTTTTGTTCAACTCGTTGAGGGCGAAGTTGCGCGCCACGCGGTAGAGCCAGAAGCGCGCCTCGCCTTCCGGGAAGCTACGCAGACCTTTATTGTGCAACTGCAAAAAGCTGTCCTGCGCGATCTCCTGCGCGACGCCGGATGCGCCGCGCCCCCCCAGCAGGCACTCAAGAAAACGGCACAGGCTTGGGTAGAACTCGTGGAACATGACCGCAAACTCGTCTTCTTCGCTCGCCATATAAACACTGTACGCCCACTAAAACAGGCGGGGGCGGGAAAAGTTACAAATATTTTTCCGAGGTCGGGCGAGAGGCTGGGATAGAATTTGCCGACGAGCGTCAACGAGAAGCATTCACCGCCGCAGACACAGAGAGCACGGAAGGGGCACAGAAAGTTAAGGATTCATGATCTCAAATTTGAAATTTGCTGTTATCTCAAATTTGAAATTTGCTGTTGCTTTTCTCTCTGCCCCCTCCGTGTCCCCTGCGTGTCCTTTGCATCCGCGGGGGTGAGCGCCTTAATCCGGCGCAGGCGGCTAGGCGCCCGTATCAGTCGGAAGTCGTTTCGGCTTCCGCGTCGGCCGCGGCCTTGAGTTCTTCCAGCAGTTGCGCGGAAGCGGCGGCCTTAGCTTCCCACGCGCGCGCGACTGCGGCGAGCGCGCCGGGTTCGAATCCCTCTTCGCGCAGGACGCGCGCGGCGTGCTCGGCTGGCTGGCGAGCG
>DATCWB010000057.1:0-13627 GCA_036566625.1 Pyrinomonadaceae bacterium | reverse complement strand
GAATGCGGAATGAAAGCAGTAACTTGCCTGACCGCTTTCCCCTTCATCGCTCATCGTTCCGCATTCATCGTTTCTTCATTTCTGCGCCTGCATCAGCGCGACGGCCTTGTGCAGATCGTCCAGCGTGGCGACGGGGCCGTGGACGCCTGCGACGCGTTCGACGGCGAGGCCCGACTTCCTGATCCAGTCGGCGAAGTGCGCGGTGGTGGCGTTGCCCGGCGCGGCGTGCCCGTCTTCGGGACGGTTCAAAAGGTCGCCCTGAAAGATGATCTTCTCTTTCGGCAGGTAGGCGACGATCATCTCGTCCGTGTGCGGGCCAGAGCCGATGTCGTAAAGCTCCACGGTCTGCGTGCCGTCGGTGAAGACGCGCTTGCCGTTCTGCAAAGTTTCCCAGACGAGCGGGCGGGGCGAGCGCGTCAGGGTGTCGGGGTTGAACGTGAAGTTACGCGCGGCGGCGACGCGCTCGAAGAAGGCGCGCTCGCCCGGCGGCGTGATGATCGTCGCGCCCTCGGCGATGTAGGTGCGGACGCCGCCCGCGTGGTCGTCGTGGTGGTGCGTGACGGCCGCATACTTGATGGGCTTGCCCGGCATCAGTTCTTTCACCCGCGCGATCACTTCGCGCGAGGTCGAGTCGCCGCCGGGCGTCTCGACGACCATGACGTGATCTTTGAAGCCGACGGCCAGCACGTTATACCCGCCCCCGCGAATCAGGTAGACGTTCTCTGCGAGTTTGTTGACGGGCGGAGTTTCGACCGGCGCGGCTGCGGCGGCGGGAGCGACGAAGCCGGCGGGAGCTTTGAACTGCTCGTCGCCGTAGGTCTTGTTGAAACTCACTTCGGCGTAGGGAATTTCTTCCACCACCTCGCCCATCAGGCGCGTGACGCGCGCGGTCGGCACTTGAAACCGCTCGACGGCGCGGTAGCCGGGAAAGATGATCTCCTGCACCGAGTCGCCGAAGTAAGGGTCGCTGCCCAGCAGTTCAAACTTCGAGACGAGGTGCGTCCGCGCGTCGAGGTAGACGGTCACTTGCTGGCCGTCCTCGTTGGCGTAGGTGATCACTTCGTGCGGGCGTTTGTCGAAGTTCGCACGCCCCAGGGAACGCAGTTGCACGGAGCGTTCGTGCGCGCTGATGAGTAAATTGTGTGGCAGCCAGCGCAGTCGCCCGCGCAACACCTGCGGCGGCAGAGCCTGCGTGGAGTTAATGCGCCGTTCGAGGAAGGTCACGCGCGCCACCTCTTTGCCGTTCGTCATCAAGCCCCAGTGCCAGTTGAAGCCGCCGGGATAGCTGCCCTTGTTGTCGTGATACAGCCGCCCGCGCCGCCCCTCGACGATGAGCGTGCCCGAGAGGGGCGTGCGCTCGTAGGGCGCGCCGGGGCGGCGGCTCTGGTTGCGGTGGACGGTGTGGCCTTCGTGCCGGATGGTGAAATTTTCAATCGTGCGTAAAGCCTCAAGCCCGCCGTAGGCCGCCAGCCCCGCGTCGAGCACGCGACGCGCTTGCGCGTAGGATTGTTCGGAGGCCGTCAACTCCTTTGTCTGACCGAGCGCGGGCGACGCCGCGAGCGCGATGAAGAAACTCAGACAGAACGCGATTTTCGAGGTACGCATAAACGAAACTTCTCCTTTTGGTGTGTTTGTCCGGCGGGAGACAAAACGTGCCTTGCCGTATGACTACTAAATACTGGCAAGGCGACGCGTAAGTTCCTGAAAATATTTTTAGGAGGCGACGGAGGCGAGCGTCGCGGCGAGCGAATGGAAGATGCCGCGCCCGTCCGAGGAGCCGAGCAAATCTTCGCAGGCGCGTTCCGGGTGCGGCATCAACCCGACGACGTTTCGCTCGCGGTTGCAGATGCCCGCGATGTGGTCGCGCGCGCCGTTCGGGTTGGCCTCGGGCGTCGTGCGCCCCGACGGGTCGCAATAGCGGAAGATGATGCGGTCTTCCCGTTCGAGTTCGCCGAGCGTCTCGTCGTCGCATACGTAGTTGCCTTCGGCGTGGGCGACGGGCATGCTCAGGATTTGGCCGCGCCGGAGTTCGTTCGTGAAAGGCGTGTCGGCAGACTCCACGCGCACGTTGACATGCTGGCAAACGAAGTGCAGGTCGCGGTTGCGTATGAGCGCGCCGGGCAGCAACCCCGACTCGCACAAAATTTGAAAGCCGTTGCAGATGCCGAGCACGAGTCCGCCGCCGGCCGCGAAATCACGCACGCTCGACATGACGGGCGAGAAGGAGGCGAGCGCGCCCGCGCGCAGGTAATCGCCGTAGGAGAAGCCGCCGGGGATGATCAGCGCGTCATAGTCGGCGAGGTCGGTTTCGCGATGCCAGATGAAAGAGACCGGCTGGCCGACGTGTTTCGAGATGACGTGGTAAGCGTCGTGGTCGCAGTTCGAGCCGGGGAAAACGATAACGCCGAATTTCATCCTTCAATCTCCACGCGATAATCCTCGATGACCGGGTTTGCCAACACCTCGCGCGCCATCCGCTCGGCCGTTTCGCGCGCGCGCTCGCCGTCGAGCGACGCGTCGAGCGCGATCTCGAAATACTTGCCCTGCCGCACGTCAGCGATGCCGCCGTAGCCCATCAGCCCGACCGAGTTCCGAATGGCCTTGCCCTGCGGGTCGAGCACGCCCGTCTTCAACGTCACGTAAACTTTTGCTTTCACGACTCTCCTTAAAAACCGCCCGTTGCCGGTTGTCATAAATTTTATGATCTGTTCGGCTTCCGTATCAATTACTCAAATTCCGCCAGCAGCTTTTTGACTCGCGCCGCATACAACAACCCCAAACCCAAAGCCGGGATTCCGCCAAATAACATCACCCAAAACACAGGCGCAACAATGTATCCTGCAAATGCTTTCGCTATATCCGGCGGATTCTCCATGCTCGCCAGAAAATTAACCATCGAGCCCGACAGAATGGAAATCAGCAAGCAACTCCACGCTAAACCGACACCCAGCAACCAGATTATCGGGTCTTTAATTCCAATCCGGCAAACAATATCACTCGCAACCATTCCCAGAGAATAGGCTGCCGCATACAATGCCACCACGCCAACAAAAATAGCGCCCTGTATTTCAAACTTCCCATTAAACAAAATGCCTTGAGTTACGCCCATTAAAGCAAGAAGAAGGAAAGCCGCCAACAATCCCAGAGTGGCGAAAAGGAGAGATTGCTTCAACACTATCTTCGCACAAAGACTTTTCTTCGATGCTTCCATAATGATAAAGAGTTCGGATGCCGAACGGACTACTGACCATCATCAAACACCCGCAAGAAAACTTTATCAACGTTGCGCAAATAGGTGTCGAGCGCGAAGGCGCGTTCGATCTCGTCGCGCGAGAGACGCGCCGTGATGTCCGTGTCTTCGAGGACGCGCGTGCGGAAGTCGCCGCCTTCGTCCCAGGTCAGCATGGCGTTGCGCTGCGCCCATTCGTAAGCCTGTTCGCGCGAGACTCCGGCCTGCGTCAGGGCGAGCAGGAGTTGGCCGCTGAAGACGAGGCCGCGCGTGGCGTTCAGGTTTTCCAGCATGCGCGCCGGGTAGACGACGAGCGTGTCGATGAGCGACGTGGCACGGGCGAGCATGTAGTCGAGCGCGATTGACGAATCGGGGAGGACGACGCGCTCGGCGGACGAGTGGGAGATGTCGCGCTCGTGCCAGAGGGCGACGGATTCCAGACCGGCGACGGCGTAGCCGCGCACGACGCGCGCCATGCCGCAGATGCGCTCCGAGAGGATCGGGTTGCGCTTGTGGGGCATGGCCGAAGACCCCTTTTGCCCGCGCTTGAAACGCTCCTCCGCCTCGCGCACCTCGGTGCGTTGCCAGTGGCGAACCTGCAAAGCGAACTTGTCGAGCGACGAGGCGATGAGGGCGAGCGTGCAGAGATACTCGGCGTAGTTGTCGCGCTGGATGACCTGCGTGGAGACGGGGGCTGCCCCGAGGCCGAGACGGGCGCAGACACGCTCTTCGACTTCCGGGTCGAGATGCGCGAACGCGCCCACCGCGCCGCTGATCTTGCCGACGGCGATTGATGCGCGCGCCCTCTCCAGCCGCGCGCGGTTGCGCCGCATCTCGTCGAACCAGAGCGCGAAGGTAAGGCCGAAAGAGGTCGGCTCGGCGTGGATGCCGTGCGTGCGCCCGATCTGGGGCGTCTCTTTGAACTCGTAAGCGCGACGCTGTAAGACTTCGAGCAGCGCGTCTATTCTCTTGAGCAGGAGGTCGCAGGCGTCACGCAGCAAAAGCGCGTTCGCCGTGTCTACTACGTCGGAAGAGGTGAGGCCGTAATGCACGAAGCGCGCGGCCTCGCCGATGTTCTCGGCAAGCGCGGTCGTGAAGGCGATCACGTCGTGGTCGGTGGTTCGCTCGATCTCGTTGATGCGTTCGACGGTGAACGCGGCGCGCGTCTTGATCTCGGCGAGCGCCTCACGAGGGATCGTGCCCATCTCGGCATGAACTTCACAGACGGCCAACTCCACGTCGAGCCATTTCTGGAACTTCGCGGCCTCCGACCAGAGCGCGCCCATTTCGGGCAATGTGTAGCGTGGGATCATAATTCAAGTGACGAGTGACGAGTGACAAGTGACGAGAAAAGACAAGCGTGTAGTTTTAACTTATCACCTGTCACTCGTCACTTGTCACTGCTTTAAAGCATTCGAGATCACCGCGTAGCGCGCGAGCCGCCAGCGGCCTGCGCGTTCGACGAGGGTGAAAGTTTCGATGGCGTCCGCTCGCTCGAACTTGGTGTTGTAGCTGACGACGAGCGTGCGGCCTTCGCGCGCGTCGCGTTCCTGCGCGCCGAATTGGGCGCGGCTGAGGACCCCGCCGAGGGCGTTGCGGATGCGTTCGAGGTTCGCGCGGCTCTCGTCGGCGCGCGCCGTCTGCCGCCATTCTTCGGCCGCGTCGGCGTAAATCTTTTCGTAGTCGGCGCGCGCAAGATCGCTCGTGATGTTGTCAATCGTCTCTGGCGCTCCCGGCGGCAGCCCGCTCCGTTTTTGTTCCACGCCGCACGCGGCCGCGAACGCGAGAGACAGAAGCAACAACGCGCCGAGCGCGGGCGTGCGCGCGCTCATAACTCGATCCACGGGGTCGGCTCTTTGGGGAAAGAGAGCGTGATCTTGGTGTCGGTCGAAAAGAGCGAGCCGCGTTCCTGCAAGGCGACTTCGGCCGAGAGCTTGGCGACGTAAGGATTGTTGGCGCGCTGCGAGAGGTGCGCGAGGACGATGTGCTCCGCGCCGCCGTCATATTCGTCGCGCAGCCACACGGCGATGTCCTCGTTTGAGAGATGGCCGGTGCGCGACAGTATGCGCTGCTTCAACTCCCACGGGTAGACGCTGCAAGCCTTGAGCATCTCGCGGCTGTGATTCGACTCGATGATGACGGCCGCGCAACCGCGCAGACGCTCGTTGATGAGCGTCGTGATGTGGCCGAAGTCCATCAGCGTGGCGACGCAGACGCCGTCGTGGCGCGCCGTGAAGCCGAAGTTGTCGGCCGCGTCGTGCGGGATGGTGAAGGGGTGAAAGTCTATCTCGCCGATGCGGAAGTCGTGGCTGGAAGATATTTCTTCCGTGCGGTCGCGCAGCACGTCGGCGCGTTTGCGCGGCTCGTCGCGCGACACCGCGCCTTCGCGGTCGCCGATGTAAGCCTCGCGCGTCTCGCCGGAAATATAGACGGGGCAGGAGAGCGTCTTTAGAAGCACGCGAAGTCCGCCCGCGTGGTCGCCGTGCTCGTGCGTGATGATCACGCCGTCGAGCGAGGCGGCGTCGCAGCCCATGAGCGCGAGACGGCGCACGATCTCCTTCGCGCTCATCCCCGCATCCACGAGCACGTTGGTGCGCCCTGCGCAAATGAGCACGGCGTTTCCCGATGAGCCGCTTCCGAGGACGGTGAATTTCATAAATCAGTGACGAGCGACGAACCAGAGCGGGACTCGCGTTTTTAACACCGACAGTCGGCGGACGCGCATCGCAACATCGCGCTCAAAATCCCTATGGAATCTCTGCCGGGCTACGGCTGCACACAAATAAAATTAACAATCTAACTGCACTGAATGTTACAAACAGCCCGATGAACCAGCAGTAATGTACTCCCGAAGCCTTAATCACCTCCGTGTTCTGGAACGCCGACATAACGCCTTCCGGCAGTTGCACAGATTCGTGTACGGCGACGGCTTGAGATATGAGGGCGACGGTGGTGGCTGCAATTGAAAACAGGAGATACATCCCGCACGTTGATAGCTCTCGTAACCAGTCCACTCTCATACTCGCGTGCCTCTCGACGTTAGTAACGGACGCGGTGACTATTAGTTTATGTCTCTATACAAGCTCAACGCCTGACTCGTCATTTGCCATCGTCTCTAAATTTCGAGCCGCGAGCGTTCCACTTTGAAGCCGTTGAGGTTGCCGAGCGCGCCGAGGGCGAGCGAGCCGGAGGTAAAGCGGGCGCGCGCGACCTGCTGCATACTATCGGGCGTGACGGCTTCGAGGCGCGCGATGATCTCGTCGGGCGAGATGCGGCGGCCGTGCGTGATCTCCTGCCGGGCGAGCGAACCGGCGCGCGCGCTCGTCGATTCGAGGCCGAGCAGGATTGACGCGACGGCCTGATCCTTCGCCAGTTGCAGTTCTTCCGCGCCGACCGGTTCGCGCACGACGCGGCGCAGTTCGGCGAGGGCGAGCGAGAGCACCTCGTCGAGTTGCGCGGGCGACGTGCCGGCGTAGATTTGAAAGACCCCGGTGTCGGTGAAGCCGCTGGCCGCTGCGCCGACCGAGTAGGCGAGACCGCGTTCTTCGCGCACCGATTGCCAGAGCCGACTTGAAGTGCCGCCGCCGATGACCGAGCCGAGCAGACTGGCAGCGTAACGATCCTCGTCGCGGGCGGAAGGCCACGGCGTCGCCAGAATCAGGTGCGCCTGTTCGAGTTCGCGCTTGCGCTGGAGCAGGATGGGCGCGGCGGGGCGGGGCACGCCCGCGTTCTCGTCCGCCTCGGACAAGTGCTGTGACGAATGCTCGTCGGGCGTCGCCTCGCGCGCGGCGAAGGCGCGTTCGGCCAGTTCGACGAGTTCGGCGTGGGAGACGTTGCCGGCGGCGGCGATCACGAAGTTGCGCGGGTGATAGGCCGCGCGGTGAAACTGTGCGGTGCGCGCGCGGTCGAAGGATGAGACGGTTTCGGGCGTGCCTTCAATGGGGCGGCCGAGCGCGTGGTCGGGGAAATAGGCGGCGTGGAAGAGTTCGCCCAGGTATTCTTCGGGCGAGTCTTCGACCATCTTCATCTCTTCGATGATGACTTTCTGCTCGCGTTCGAGTTCCCGCTCGTCGAAGCGCGGGCTGAGGAGCATGTCGGTCAGGAGGTCGAAGGCCTGCGGGACGGCGCGATCCACTACCTTGAGCGCGAAGCCGGTCATCTCGTGCGAGGTGTAGGCGTCGAAGTTGCCGCCGAGGCGGTCGCTCTCGACCGCGATGTCCATGACGCTGCGCCGCTCGGTTCCTTTGAAGACGGCGTGCTCGATAAAGTGGCAAATGCCGTTGAAATCGAGCGTTTCGTGGCGCGAACCGCGTTTGATCCAGATGCCGACGGTGGCCGAACGCAACCCAGGCATGTGTTCGGTCAGGACGGTCGCGCCCGAGGAAAGTTTGGTTGAGGCTATTGCTTCGGTCATTTGATGGAACTTAGATGCGAAAATTTTTGACGGGTTGGTGATCACTTTTGCAGTAAGGAGCATCGTAGCATGTGAACGAGAATCGGGGCAAACACCTGCCGGACGCGCGCCTGCCAACAGCAAACCGTATGCTTGACAGGGTTTGACGGTTGACGGAAAATAGCCACCTTCGCGCTCAAGCGGGTTTTGGCCGGTATCGGGCACAGAGGCTCGTGCGGCGTTTATGGCTTCCGGATTTTTACCATGCTGCTTTTTTCAGTCTCCCGTGCCGCCGTTCAGTGGACAAGAGAATAGACGCTTGAGGGCGCGCTCCTTTGTGAAGACGAAGGATGCGCCCGGAGGTTTTGGTGCGATGAGAAAAACTTACCGGCGCATGAGTTTGACGCTCCTGTTCGCGGTCTTCCTGATGGCGGAGGCGGGTGCGCCCGCGACTCGCGCGGCCACGGCTCGCGGAAGCAAACTCGGAGTCGTCAGCGGCTCGGTGCGCGACCACAAGGGCAAACCGCTCGCGGGCGCGCTCGTGCAGTTGCTCCGCGACGGCGCGAACCACGTCACCAAACAGACCCGCACCAGCGCCGACGGCACGTTCACCGCGCGCATCGTGCCCGGCCGCTATCTGCTGACCGCGCTCGCCGAGGGGTTCAACGCCACCACCTTCAACGCCGTCCAGGTCAACCCGTCCGACGAACTCGTCTATCGCTTCAATCTCGAACCCGTGGGGCAGGGGCGCACCATGCCCGAACGGAGGAACGACCGCAACGAAACGAAATGGCGTCTGCGCTCGTCGCAGAACCGCCGCTCGATCTTACAGAATAACGAAGGGCGCGATGCGACCGTCGCCGCGGTTGAAGCAGCATCGGACACGGACGAAGACACGGAAGAAGCGGCGGCCGGAGAAGACGGCGAGGGCAGTTGGACGGACGATGGCCGCAGCGCGCACGGCGTTCTGGAGACCTACACCGCCGCGTCGGCCGACCCGAATGCGCCCGTCTACGCGGGCACGAATTTCGCCGTCTCCGTCCCGGCGGGCGAGCAGCTCAATTTGATCTTCGCCGGTCAACTCGGCACGAACGGACTGGCGCGTCTCGAAACCACCGGACGCTTCCGCGCGGGCACGCGTCACCTGTTGAGCGCGACCATCGGCGGCGCAAACCTGCCGCTCGCTTTGAACTCAGCCGCACCCGCCGACTCTGCCGCGCCGCGTTCGCTCAAACAAGTTTCGGTGCGCGCCGTTGACGAGTGGGTCGTCGGCGAGGGCGTGGTCGTCGTGCTCGGTCTGGATTATTCGCGCTTCACGGGCGCAAACGGTTCGGGGTCGTTCAGCCCGCGCCTCGGGTTTCAGTTCGAGACGGACGCGCGCACGCGCCTGCGCTTAGGCTATGCGCCCGGCGGCGTCAATTCGCAGCCGCAATCGGTGGCGCGATTCGAGGACGGCGCGATAGTGTTTCCGGAGATGGACGCGCAGCCCATCGCGTTCGTTGACGGGCGCGCCGTGATTGAGCGCAGCCGCCGTCTGGAATTCGGCGTCGAGCGCGTGTTGGACAACAATTCGAGCGTCGAGGCGACGGCCTTCTTCGACACCACGGACGGGCGCGGCGTCGGGTTGATGAACATGCCGCTCGGGGCTTTCGCGGGCGAGCAGGGCACGGAACTCCTGAGCGTCGCCAATCAGCAGGGCGCGGCGCGCGGCTTGAGAGTCGTCTATGCGCGCCGCCTCGGCAGCAACCTGAAAACTTCCGCCGGTTACTCGTTCGGGCGCGGGCAGCAACTCGCGCCGGACTTTTCGCCCACCTCGTCCGCGCCCGGCGAACTCTTCCGCGACGGTTTCTTCCAAACGGTCGCCGCGCAAGTCGAATCCAGTTTCGACACGGGGACTGACGTGCGCACCGTGCTGCGCTTCTCGCCGCGCGCCGCCGTCTTCGCCGTCGATCCTTTCGCCGGTCGGGTTGCGGTCTTCGACCCGAGTTTGAGCATCCTCGTCACGCAGGACTTGCCGACCTTCGGCCTGCCCCTGCAAGCCGAGGCCGTGATCGACGCGCGCAACCTGCTCGACGCGCAAACGAGCGTCGAGGACGGGGACACCATCACCATCCTGAACGCGAACCGTCGCTCCGTGCGCGGGGGCATCTCAGTCCGCTTCTAAATCCGAAAGCAGGCCGGGCAGTATGCGGGCAAAGGCGCACGGGCGTGAAATTTCCTCCCCCGTTAGCTTTTGCCCCTCTTTTTGCCTGGCGCAGTTTCTTTTATCTCACGCGGCGCGGAGTCTGCGGTAAAAGCCAGCAAAGTCTACTTTTTCCGAAAACTTGGATAAATGCAAAAAGTTGGATTTAAGTTCGTCCGGCTTGAAGCGGCGGAGCGGAGGCCGGATTTAGCGTCGGGCGACGCAAATCGGCTTTTGCGTGAGCGATGCCCGCGCCGCCCGCGCGAGCCGGACGCGCCGTCAAAGCATCGTCGTTTCGTCCGCCGACTGGAACATCAATTGCCTTTGTTTTGTCGTTTTGGGAAGTGAAAGGAGCTAGAGGCGCGAGATGAAATCGGTGCTGACAACGCGGGCCTGGGTGCTGCTGATAGCGGCCTCGCTCCTCGTTGCCGCAGGCACGCTCAATTTCGCGCAACGCCTGACACATACGCCGCCGCCCACCGACGGCGTCGCGTGGGAACAGACGGACACAGGCATCTTCGCGCGCTCCGTCGCCCCGAACTCGGCGGCCAGCCGCGCGGGCATCCTCGGCATCGTCGCCGGCGACCGTCTCATCGCCATCAACGCCGACGAAGAACACAACGAGCCGATTGTCGCCACCGAAGACATACCCAAGTATCTCGAAGACGCTGCCCGCTCCGGCCAACGCCTCGGCTACATTATCCAACGCCCCACGACCGAGGGCGGGACGCGCGAATACTACGTCTACCTCGACAACCTGCAACCCATACTCAATCGCACGACGCGTGACTACTACATCAACTTCATCGGCATCGTCTACCTGCTCGTCGGCCTCTTCATCCTGTTCAAGCAGGGCGGCCGCGCGCCCTTCGTCCTCCATTTCACGACGCTCTGCCTCGCCGCCTTCGTCCTCCACTTCTACAAGCCCATCACCAGTTATGAAGACGTTGATCTAGCCGTCGCTTTCCTCGACGACGCGGCTTACATCCTCTTCGCACCACTCTTCCTCCACTTCTGCGCCATCTACCCGGTGCGCCGCCAAATTTCCGAACGGAGACGCTGGCTCGCGCCGCTGCTCTACGCGCCCGCCGCCGTCCTTCTCTTGGTGACGACGCTGGTTCACTTCGTGCCGCCCGACCGCCTCAACTTCTCCGACGCCTTCATCGGCAGTCTCTACAAGGCCGAGTTCGGGCACTTCTGGCTCGCGCTGGTCTGCGGTGCGACGCTGCTCGTCAGGCGTTTCTGGAAGAGCAAGGTGGCGGTCGTCCGCCAGCAGTTGAAGTGGGTCGTGTGGGGGTCGGCGCTGGCCGTGACGCCGTTCACCCTGCTCTACGGGGTCGGCTATCTCTTCGGCGACGTGCCGGCGGCGGTGGCGGCGACCGGCGCGGAGCGTTGGCTGATCGACGCGGCGGTGCTGCCCCTCGTTTTGATTCCGCTCACCTTTGGCAACTCCGTCGTGCGTTATCGCCTGATGGACGTTGACGTGGTGGTGCGCCGCGCCGCCGTCTACGCGCTGACGACGCTTGCCATCGCCCTGATGATCGGCGTCGTCGTCTACGTCGCCGGTCTCTACGCGTTCGGCGGCGAGGTGGTCACGCCGGGCGTCATCACCCTGCGCGTGATCATCGCCATACTCGCCATGACCGTCATCGTGATGACGGCCGCGCCCATCAAAAACTTCTTGCAGGAGCAGACCGACCGCCTCTTCTACGGCGAACGCTACGACCTGAGAAACGGCCTGCTCGACTTCGGCCGCACGCTCTCCGCGACGACGACGCTTGAGCCTCTGCTCGACGCGCTCGTCAGCCGCCTCGAACAAGTGCTGGGCGTTGCGCGCGTGGCGATCTTCATCGAAGACGCGCGTGCCGCGTCCGGCTACCGGGTGGCGCGTTCGGTCGGGCTGTCGTCGGAAGTTCTGGTGCCGCAGGATTTCCGCGAGATGATCCGCGTGCGCTCGGCCGAGGCCGGCATCGTGCGCGCCGACGACATAGACCTCCAACCGGAGACGAGCGGCTTTGTGCGCCGCGCGCTGCATTACTACGTGCCGTGCGTCGTGCGCGGGCGCATGGTGGCCGTCATCGGTCTGGGGCGTTCGACGGGCGGCGCGCTCCTGTCTTCCGAGGACCTGGAAATTCTGCGCACCATCTCCGGCTACGTGGCGGTCGCCATCGAAAACAGCCTGCTCTACCAGGAACAGACCGAGCGCGCCGCCGAACTCGAACTGCTCAAAGAGTTCAACGAGTCGATCGTCGAGTCGATCAACGTCGGTCTCCTCGCCGTGGACTCCACGGGGCGCATCACGGGCTGCAACACCGCGCTCGAAGAGTTGCTCGGCGTGCGCCGCGACGAGGCGGTGGGCGCGCGCGTCGAGGATTTATTCGCAGAGGATTTCGCCGAGACGCTGCAACAGGCGCTCGGCGCGGGTGGCTGGGAATTGGGAAGCCTGCGCCACATTTACAAACTCCACACCGCCACGCGCGGCGGTCGTTCGCTCATTCTCAACATCGCCCTCGCCCCCCTGCGTCGCACCGAGATTGCCGCGCACACGGGCGCGCTCGTCGTGCTTGAAGACGTGACGGCGCGCGTGCGTCTGGAAGAACAGTTGCAGCAGCGTGAAAAGCTCTCAAGCATCGGTTTACTCGCGGCCGGCGTCGCGCACGAGATCAACACGCCGCTGACGGGTGTTTCGAGTTACACGCAGATGCTTCTCGGCATGCTTGCCGACAGCGATCCGAAGCATAAACTGTTAGAGAAGATTCACCGCCAGACCGAACGCGCCACCGGCATCGTCAACAATCTGCTCAACTTCTCGCGCACCGGCACAGTCACGGAGTTTGACGAGGTTGATGTCAACCGGGTGCTCGACGACACGCTGCAACTCTTGGAGCCGCAACTGCGCCAGAGCCGGATCGAGGTCGTGCGCGATTACGACGGCGCGCTACCGCCCGTGTACGGCAACGGCGGCAAACTTCAACAGGTCTTCACCAATCTCATCCTGAACGCGCGCGACGCCATCCCCGACGGCGGCCGTATCACGCTCTCGACCGCGACGGAAGACAACGATTCGGTCATCATTCACGTCGCCGACGACGGCATCGGCATCGCGCCCGAAAACGTCGCGCGCATCTATGATCCGTTCTTCACGACGAAGGGTGTCGGGCGCGGCACGGGTCTCGGCCTCGCCGTCTCTTACGGCATCGTGCAGGAACACTCCGGCCATATCGCCGTCAACAGTGCCCCGGGGCGTGGCACGACCTTCCGCATCACGCTGCCCACCACGCAGGGACGCGCCCACCTCCAGGCCGCCAGCGACTAAAAAGCGGTGAACGGTAAATGGTAGATGGTGGATGAAGGAAGACGGTTTTTCACCATTCACGATTTACGATTCACGATTTACTTTTATTGGTGTAATCTCGCAGCCGTTCGATCCCACAATTCAGGCCGTAGGTCTTTGCTTCATGGCACATAAGAGAAGTCGCAGGTTGCGAGCGTTAAGAGCGGGCGTGCTGGTGTTGGCGTCGGCTTGCGCCGCGTCGTTGCTGCTCATCACGCCGAGAGCTTTCGTCGCCCGCGCTGAGAATGGCGCGGCCGGCGTCGGTTTCGCTGCGGCGCTTGACGGTAAAACTCTCATCGTGCGCTTGCGTTCGTTTGCGCCGCGCGCGAGCGGGCGGCTGGAAGTCGAGCCGACGAAGGGCGGCGGGCGCGTGCGCCTGACGGCGCTGAATCTGCCGACGCCGCAGAGCCTTGCGCCAAACGCGCGCACGTTCGTCGCGTGGGCCAGCGGTGGCCGCATACTGCGTCTCGGCGAGTTGCGGCGCGGCTC
>DATCWB010000056.1:0-5299 GCA_036566625.1 Pyrinomonadaceae bacterium | reverse complement strand
CTTATTTTGCGTTCGTCGCCGTCGGTCAGTTGGAAATTTTCTGCCCGCAGTAGGGGCAGAATGTCCACTTGGCCGAAAGACCGGCTTTGCATTTCGGGCAGTCGGGCACGCTCGTCACGGCGTCGAAGGGCGTGCGCCAGTTAAAGGATGTCGCGCGGAAGTTCTTGTCGGCCTTTAAGAACAGCGTCAACCTATCCTTCTGTCGCTCGTCCACGATGGCTTTGCCGGTCCTGGTCTTGTTGGGGAAGATCAGAAAAAAGGTGTTCGCGCGATCATCGCCACCCTGCTGCGCGAAGATGGCCTTCATCGCTGCCAGCGCGGCCGTCAGCATCGGCGGCGTCTTGTCGAGCGGCGCGATCTCCGCCCCGTCGTCCAACTTAATTACGGCGCGCGAGCGCACTTCGCTCTCCGTCTGGAACAGACTCGTGCCGTCGGGCAGATCGCGGTTGACCTGCACCGCCACGGTCACGTAGGGCTTGAGGAAAGCCACGTCGGCCTCGGCGGAAGAGCGCGTGGTCTTGCCGTCGGCCATCCCCGCGGCGACGAAGAATTCGAAGGGAAACCACAGGGCGAGGTGCTGCGTCTCGCCCTCGATCTTCAGCACCATCATCTCCTTGACGAAACTGCCGAGGTCTACGGCTTTCGCCGCCGCGTTGTGCGTGTGCGCGGGCGGCGTCGCTTGCTGCGCCCGTAACGGCGTCGGCAGCGCGGCGAGCAACAGCAGGGCGGCCGTGGCGGCGCGGGTGATTTTTCGTGTGCGCATGAGGGTCTCCTTGAACAATGGGCGTAGGATCAGTTGGCCTGACGAATGGCGTTGAACAGCAGCGGGTAGGTGGCCGACGACTGCGCGCGGTATTGCGGGCGGAAGCCGAAGAGGTAGACGCGCCCCCGTCCCCGTGTGACTTCGACGAGCGCGGCTTTGCCCTTGATCCGCTCCGCGCCGAGCAGCCAGCCGGAGAGCAGGGGGTCGGCCGTCGCGGGGTAGCGCGCGATGATGCGCACGCGCGCGGCCTCAGTGGCGTCCGCCAACTCGAAGACGGGCGAATCTTCCGCCCACGCGATTGACTCGCGCGGCATCCCGGCGGCGACGGGGTGCGACGTGTCGAGTTCCGTGCGCAGGATCGAGCCGGGCACGTAGAACTCCGTCTCCTTGAGTCCTTCGGTCACGTCGCGCAAGGGGAGTTTGAGTTGCGTGATGGCGAAATCCGAAGCGCGATTGAGGAAGATGAGCGTGCCGCCCGCTTCGACAAAATCGGTGAGCGCGCGCACGCCTTCCGCGCCGAGTCCGCCTGTCAACTCTTCCGGCATCGTGTCCTTGCGATGGCCTTCGAGGAGCGCACGCGGCGAATGATCCGGGACGAGGATCGCGTCGTACTTCGCGCGCAAGCCTCCGGCGCGGGCTTCGCGGTCTTCGAGCGACGTGTAGGCGATGTTGTTCTGTTCGAGCGTCCAGCGCGTCCAGCCTTCGTCCATCGAGGGAACGTGCGAGCGGTAGAGCGCAAGGCGGGTGTTTGTGCGCGGCGCGGGCGCGGCGTCTTTGAAGATGCGCGCGCTCAGTTTCGGGTATTTGAAAGGCGCGTTGACGGGTCGGGCTTCGACGCCCATCAGCATCGAGAGCGTGTGCGCCGTCACGTCGTAGGGCGAGATGGGACGGCCGGCCTCGTCCCGCAGGTCGGGGTAGCGTTGTGTTTCGAGCAGGGCTTTGGCGAAACCGCCGTAGGGCTGATCCATCCTGATGATCGCCGCGCCGCTCGCGTATCGCGTGCCGCCCAAAGTGAACGCCCCCGCGTAATCAACTTCGACGCCGCCGCGCTGGAGGATGCGGATCAACCTCTGGTCGTTCTGCATCTGCGCGACCGACTGCGTGTGCGGAATGACGTAGGCGAAAAGCTCGCCGCTTGCGCGTTCGCGCACGGCCTCACGCCCTACTTCGTAGAAGCGCGTGAGCCAGCGTTCGCGGTTCCCGGCAGCGTGGTCGAGGAGCGCGAACGCGCCCGCCGTCATGTAATTCGTGATGTCCGAGAGACGCCACTCGCCGCCGCGCCAGACGGGGCCGAAGTTGGCCGACTCCTTCTGCGGGTCAAAGCCCTCACGCGAGCGCAGTTGTTTGAACTCGACTGTGAGCGGCGTGGCGATTTTGGCCGAGGCGGTTTCGGAAAGTATGCGGACGCCGCCGTGATAGTGCGAGTAGGCGCGCGCCGGAGTCCACGCGTCGTAGGTCGAGTTGGTGGTAATACCTTTGAATCCGGCGGCGCGCATCGCGGCGGCCATCGCGTTGCCGAGTTCGGTGTAGCCTTCGACAACTTTCGGCGGCACGTTCGGCTCGACGGGCTGCATGTAGGGCGGTAGGAAGAGGCGCGCGCCGTATTCGCCCTGCTGGTGTATGTCGTGGACGATCTGCGGATGCCACGCGTTGTGAATCTTGTCTACGGTGAGTTGCGTCTCGACCTGCGTGAAGGCGTACCAGTCGCGGTTATTATCGTGGCCGACATACTTGTGATAGAGCACGGGCGGACTCGTCCCTTCGTAGGGCGTGCCGAGCGTCCGGTCGTACCAGTTCTTCACGATGTCAACGCCGTCCGGGTTCAGGGACGGGACGAGCAGCACGATGGTATTTTGCAACACACGGCGCACGGCGGGGTCGTCGGAGGACGCGAGGCGGTGCGCGATGAGCATGCTGGAAAGCGTCGAGCCGACTTCCGTCGAATGGATGCCGCAGGTGATGAGGACGATGGTTTTGCCCCGCGCGATCAGTTGGCGTGCGTCGTTCTCGCCGCCGGATTTTGCGAGCGTGCGCGGATCGGCCAACTTGCGCTGTATCTCTTTGAACTCCGGGAGCCGCGCGAGGTTTTCCGGCGCGCTGATCGTCGCCATGACGAACGGCGCGCCGAGCGTCGTTTTGCCCAACTCCTCAAACTTCACGCGCTCGCTCGCCGCGTCGAGACGGCGAAAGTATTCGACGATGCTCGCCCAACTCGCAAGCCGTCGGTCGTTGCCGACGCGAAAGCCGATGACCTCTTCGGGCGCGGGCACAGCGAGCGCGCCGACGCCGGGCGGGCGCGTCTGCGCGCGAGCGGGAAAAGGAAACAGGGACGCGGCAAAGAGGGCGCAGATGAGCGCGGGGGCGAAGAGGCGAGAGCGCATGTCGTGTTACAACTCCGGCTGTTGAAGTGTCTGCTAAAAACTCGGCGGTGATGTTCGTGCGCCGCCGAGTTTAGCATAAGGGCGCAAGACTGCGGACAACGGGCGGCAACCATTTATTCATCCTTAACTTAGTGCTTGCCCTCGCTGGCCGCGCAGAGTAAAGTAGCGGCCGAAAGAACCACAACGCGCTCCCCTGTAACGACAGTAAAATAATTCGGAGGTCATCCAGAATGGCGACTGAAGATGTTGCTCCGCGACCGAATGTTGCGGCGACAAATGAATATCCCGACAAGGTCGGCGTGAAGCCGGACAATCCTCATCTCGCCTCGTTTCATCCCTACATCGCAGCCGAGACGATAATGCCCGAACTGACAGTGCGCGCCGTCGTCGTCGGTACGCTGCTCGGAATGGTCTTCGGCGCGTCGTCGCTCTATCTCGTGCTGAAGGTCGGCCTGACGGTGAGCGCGTCGATTCCGGTGGCGGTCATCTCGATCACGCTCTTCCGCATCATCTCGAAGTTCGGCGCGCGCAACGCTACAATCCTCGAAAACAACATCGTGCAGACGGCCGGGTCGGCGGGCGAATCAATCGCCTTCGGCGTGGGCGTGACGATGCCGGCGATCATGATCCTCGGTTTCGACCTCGAACTGACGCGCGTGCTGCTCGTCGCCATGCTCGGCGGCCTGCTCGGCATCCTGATGATGATCCCGCTCCGCCGCGCGCTCATCGTGCAGCAGCACGGTCTGTTGAAGTACCCGGAAGGGACGGCGTGCGCCGAAGTGTTGAAGGCGGGCGCGTCGGATGAATCGCGCGCGATGGCTTCGGACTCGGCGAAGGCCGAATGGGCGCGCGCCAACGAAGGACAGTCGGGCGAGGTGGCCGACAACGGAGCGAAGACCATCTTCGCGGGTTTTGGCGTCGGCCTCATCTATACGACGGTGATGAAGGCGTTCTTCGGTTGGAAAGAGTACCCGACGAAAGTGTTCGGCGAGCCGTTCAGGAACGCTTCCGTCTCGCTCGAATCGTCGCCCGCGCTCTTAGGCGTCGGCTACATCATCGGCCCGCGCATCGCGGCGATCATGGCGGCGGGCGGCGTGCTCGCCTATCTCGTCCTGATTCCGATGATCTCTTTCTTCGGCAATTTCCTCGGTGCGACCATCGTCCCGCCAGGGACGACCCCGATCAGCGAGATGGGGCCTGATGACATACGCAATGCCTACGTCCTCTACATCGGCGCGGGCGCGGTGGCGGCGGGCGGCATCATCTCGCTCGTGCGTTCGCTCCCGACCATCTGGCACGGGTTGAAGGGCGGCCTCGCCGACCTGCGCGGCGGGCAGGCGCAGACCGTGGCCTCGCCGCGCACGGATCAAGACCTCTCGATGAAGTTTGTGCTGGCCGGGATCATCGCGCTCGTCGCCATGATCATGATCTTCCCGCAACTGCACTTGCAGTGGAACCTCCTCGGCGCGCTCATGATCGTCGGCTTCGGCTTTTTGTTCGTCACCGTGTCGTCGCGTTTGACGGGCGAGATCGGCTCGTCTTCAAATCCGATCTCGGGCATGACGGTGGCGACGCTCTTGCTGACCTGTTTCGTCTTTCTCATCATCGGCTGGACGGGGCCGACTTCTTACGTGACCGCGCTCTCCATCGGGGCTATCGTCTGCATCGCCGCCTCGAACGGCGGCACAACTTCGCAGGACTTGAAGACCGGCTTCCTCGTCGGCGGCACGCCGTGGCGACAGCAGATCGCGATCCTGATCGGCGCGGGCGCGTCGGCCCTCGTCCTCGGCCCCATACTCCTGAGTTTGAATAACGCCTCGACCGTCTACGTGCAGGCCGGGCAGTTGCAACTGCCCGCGGACGTGCGCGTCGATCCCAATACGCTGACCGAGCGCGAGACGATCCCGGCCGATCAGGGCATCGGCGACACGAACACTTACCGCGTCTGGCACAAGATAGACGAGAAGGGTTCGCGCGCGGGCAAGTATCTCGTGGACGACGCGGGCACGCCCGTCTACTTCGCAGACCCCGGCATCAACGGCACGTTCAAGGCGCGCGCCAACGGCATCGAGGTGGACAAGTTCGCCGCGCCGAAGGCGACGCTGATGTCATACATCATCAAGGGCATTCTCAACCGGGAGTTGCCGTGGGGGCT
>DATCWB010000055.1:0-12617 GCA_036566625.1 Pyrinomonadaceae bacterium | reverse complement strand
TTGCTAAAAGGGGCTTTTCGGGCTACAATATGTCGTACTTCAATCCGGTACTTCGCGACCCGGAAAAGTACCGTTCGGACACCGATTTTCAGGACTCTCAAACACGGCATCCACGTTCTCGCGGGGCTTCCCTTCGAACTCCCGCCGACGGAAGACACGACAGCGCGCCATCGACAGTTTCTCCACGGCGGCGCGGAAACTTGAAGGAGCGTGTTGGCGGGTGGAATGCCGGACGCGAAGCCGGCGAGTCGTTCCCCCTTCCGGGACGGACGCCAGATTGTACTAGAAAGGTTTCTTAATGGAAATACTGGATCATAACTACGTCAATATCGAAGAAGAGATGCGCCGTTCGTATCTCGACTACGCGATGTCGGTCATCATCGGGCGCGCGCTGCCCGACGTGCGCGACGGCTTCAAGCCCGTCCACCGCCGCGTGCTCTGGGCGATGAACGAACTCGGCAACCAGCACAACAAGGCTTACAAGAAGAGCGCGCGCATCGTCGGCGACGTGATCGGTAAGTATCATCCGCACGGCGACTCGGCCGTCTACGACACCATCGTCCGCATGGCGCAGGACTTCTCCATGCGCTACCCGCTCATCGACGGGCAGGGCAACTTCGGCTCGGTTGACGGCGACTCCGCCGCCGCCATGCGCTACACCGAAGCGCGCATGTCGCGTCTCACGAGCGAAATCCTCGCCGACATCGAGAAGGAGACCGTTGACTTCCAGCCGAACTACGACGAGTCTCTGAGCGAGCCGAAGGTGATGCCCGCGCGCGTGCCTAACCTGCTCCTGAACGGTTCGGGCGGCATCGCCGTGGGCATGGCGACGAACATCCCGCCGCACAATCTCTCCGAGATCGTTGACGCCACCATCGCCGTCATACGCAAGCCACAGATTAAAGACGAAGACCTGCTCAAGCTCGTGCCCGGCCCCGACTTCCCGACCGCCGGTTTCATCTACGGGCGCGCCGGAATCCGCTCGGCTTACCTGACCGGGCGCGGCATCATCCAGATGCGGGCGCGCGCCGGCATCGACCGCATCGGGCGCGGCACACAAGAGCGCGACGCCGTCATCATCACCGAGATTCCCTATCAGGTGAACAAGGCGCGTCTCATCGAACGCATCGCCGAACTCGTCAACGAGAAGAAGATCGAAGGCATCTCCGACCTGCGCGACGAGTCCGACCGCAACGGCATGCGCATCGTCATCGAACTCAAGCGCGACTCGGTTCCGCAGGTCGTCCTCAACAAGCTCTACAAGATGACGCCGATGCAGTCGTCGTTCGGCGTGATCAACCTGGCGATTGTCGAAGGCCAGCCGCGCGTGCTGACCTTGAAGCAGATGCTCGAAGCCTTCGTGGACTTCCGCCGCGAGGTGGTACGCCGTCGAACCGAGTATGAACTGCGCAAGGCTCGCGCCCGCGCACACATCCTCGAAGGTCTCAACAAGGCCATCGACGCGCTCGACTACATCATCCCGCTCATCCGCAACGCCTCTTCCGTGGACGAGGCGCGCGCCTGGCTCACGGGACACATAGACAAGATGGGCGAAGGGCGCGCGTGGAAGGGCATCCCGACCGATCTGACGCAGGCCGGTTTCATCTCGAAGCTGCAAAAAGTGATCCGGCGTCTGGAGTTCTCCGAGGCGCAGGCGCAGTCCATTCTCGATCTGCAACTGCGCCGCCTGTCCGCGCTCGAACGGCAGAAGATTCTCGACGAGTACGAGGCCGTCATCAAGTTCATCGCCGAACTCGAAGAGATTCTCTCGAACGAAAGCTCTTTGCGGCGCGTCATCATCGGCGAACTGGAAGACGTGCGTAAAACCTTCGGCGACAAACGCCGCACCGAGATCGTTGACGAGGGCGTGGAACTCACCATCGAGGACATGATCGCTGACGAGGAAGTGGCGATCACGATCACGAACTCCGGTTACATCAAGCGCACGCCCGTCTCGTCTTATCAAAAACAGGGGCGCGGCGGCAAAGGCCGTTTCGGTTCGGCCCCCAAGAACGGCGATTTCGTCGAACACCTGTTCACGGCCTCGACTCATGATTACATCATGATCTTCACGGACAACGGGCAGGTCTTCAAGCTGAAGGTTCACGAGATACCCGACGCGCCGACGCACGCGCGCGGCAAGGCCGTCGTCAACTTAATCAACATCCCTTCGACGCGGAAGCTCGCCGGGGTCGTCCCCGTCAAAGAGTTTTCCGAAGGCCGCTACGTCGTGATGGTCACGCGCAAAGGCGTGATCAAGAAGACCGCGCTCTCCGAGTTCCAGAACATCCGCACGAACGGCATCAACGCCATCAACATTGACGACGGCGACGAACTGCTCGACGTGGTGCTGACCGACGGCACGAAGCGCATCTTCATCGCCACGCATAACGGACTCGCCATCCGCTTCGACGAGGCGGACGTGAGACCGATGGGTCGCGCCACGCGCGGCGTGCGCGGCATCGACCTGCGCAAAGACGATTATGTCGTCTCGCTCTGCGCCGTCTCGGCCGACGACAGCGAGCGCATGCTCTCCGTCTCCGAGCAGGGTTTCGGCAAGCAGACGCCGATCACGATCTACCGCCTGCAATCGCGCGGCGGCAAGGGCGTCATCAACATGAAGGCGACGCCGAAAACGGGCAAGGTGGTGGCCGTCTTCCCCGTGGAAGACGACTCCGAGATCATGATCATCACGGAGCAGGCCAAACTGATCCGCATCGAAGCGTCGCACATCCGCAAGACCGGCCGCAGCGCGCAGGGCGTGCGCCTCATCAAGACGGACGGCGGCGACAGGGTGACGAGCGCGTCGCTGCTCGCGGCCACGGGCGAGGAAGAGGTGATCGCGACCGCCGCCGAGTAAGTCGATCACATTTGCCACAAACGAAAACTCCCGCTCACTCGTCGTGAGCGGGAGTTTTTGTTTGCCACCAGTTCAGGCGGCGGAAAACTAATCCGTGACCGCGCGGTGACTACTATTGCCCGGACAGGATCAACTCCTGCATCTTGCGTGTGATGGGCTGCGAGCCGCCGCCGTAGTTGGACATGACGATGGCGGTGTAGCCGCTGTCGAGGAACATGTCGAGGTTTGAACTGATGCCGGGGAAGCCGCCGCTGTGGCCGACGATGCGTTTCTCCGTATCGACGCCGAAGCCGTAGCCGTATTCGGGTGAGTTGAGTTCGGGCTTGGCCGAGAGCAGTTGTTTGACGTACTCCGCGCCGACGAGTTTATTGGCGCGCAACGCCATGTCGAATTTCAATAAATCGCCGACCGTCGAATAGCCGCCGCCCGCCGGGCCGCCGCGAATGACGTGCTGGAAGACGTTGTTGCGGAAGCGCACGCCGCCTTCCGTGTATTCCTTCTGGTAGCCGACGGCGAGATTAGGCGTCACCAAATCCAACTCGTAAGCGTCGGTGTTGGTCATCCCGGCGGGCTTGTAGATGTTTTCGCGCACGTAATCGAAATAACTCTGCCCCGTCACCTTTTCGATGACCGCGCCGAGCACGAGCATGCCGGTGTTGCTGTAAGCCCACTTCGCGCCCGGCTCGAAGGCGAGCGTTTCGCCCTCGGCGAGGGTCATCATCTCGTTGACGGTGCGAAAGCGTGCGCGCGAAGACTCCATGAACTTCCGGTTGAAGTAGCTTCCCAGGCCGGAAGTGTGCGTCAGCAGGTGCTTGATCTTGATCTTCTGCGCCGCCTCTTTCGACGGAAACTCGGGGAGGAATTTCGCGAGCGAATCTTCAAACGAGAGCTTGCCGCGCTCGACCAGTTGCGCGACGGCGACCGCCGTGAACATCTTGTTCATCGAGCCGAGGTTGAATTTCGTGTCCGCGCGGTTGGCGACGCCGAAATCCTTGCTCGCCTCGCCGTATGCCTTCTCGAAGAGAACCTTGCCGTCCTTCGCCAGCAGCACCGCGCCGGAGAACACGTCGGCCTCCGCCAACTTCTGCACGTAGGCTTCGAGTTCGCGCGCGCACTCGGCGTCGGTCAGCTTCTTCGCGGCGCGAGCACCGGCGGGGGCTTTCGGCGGGCGCATGCCGATGCCCGTGATGCGGTGAGGCGCGTCCGCTTCGACGCCCACCCAGAGAGCCATCCAATCGTCCGTCAACTTCGCGCGCAGGAGCGCGGTCGCTTCCGTCGCGCCCTTGCTGTCCTGAATCCCTTGAAACTCTACGCCCCGCGTGCGGTCGCGCATTTGCGCGATGAAGTTCAGATGTGCGCTCAAAGGCATCTTGCCAAACTCTCCGCCGTAGCTCTCCTCTATAAACTTCTTCGTCGCCGCCGCGTCCGTCGTGTTGATGATCTTCACCAACTCCGCGACGCGGCGCGCGGCCGGGGTGTCCGGCGCTGTGGCGGCCTGCGATGCTTGCGCGAGGGCGACGGCAGACGCGCCGACGAATAACAGCACGGCGCAGGCGGTTGAATTTATGATGGCTGAAAATTTTCTCATCTCTCGATTATCCTTGCTTGTATGGGTTGCGCTCGTCGCGCATTCGATTTTCGTTCTCAACGCCGGACGGGCGACGCTCGGGATACGCTCGTCCTTCGGATGTCAGCGTCGCCGACGTGTGGCGTATGCATCTTGTTTGGCGAGCAGGCCGGTCAGTAGCAGGTCGGCGATGTGCTCGGTCTTTTCCTTGATGTCGTCGCGCTCGCCGAGTTCGGTCGTGCTCAGGCTGTAGGGCAGGAACGAGTTGGTGGCGTGAAGCAGCGCGAAAGCGGTCGAGAGCGCATCCTCCACGTCGAAGGCTCCCGTGCGCGCGCCCTCGTTCAGCACCTCTGCGAAGACGCGCGCCTCCTCTTCGAAATAACGCGCGCGCCGCGCCAGCAACTTCGGGCGCAGCGCCGCCAGCAGATCGTTCAAACTCTGCGTGTAGTGCTGCACGCTGTCGAAGCGAAAGAGCACGCGCGCCACCAGCATCAGGCGCAGACGAATCGCCACGTCGGCATCCGTGCGCGCAATCGCCCACAGGCGTTCTTTCAGTCTCTCGACGATGCGGTCAACGTGCGACAGCGTGACCTCTTCCTTGCTCGCGAAGTGCAGGTAGATCGTGCCCTTGCCGATGCCCACCTCCTGCGCGATGTCGTCCATCGTCATCTTGCGGTAGCCGTAGCGCGCCAGCAGATGATCGGCCGCGTCGAGAATCGCCTCACGCACCTCTTCCCTCGTGATTGCGCTGACCATAACTTTCTGACCCCTGACCGGAATTGCCTTTCAGTCATAATTACGCCGAGCGACAAAAGTTGTTCCAAAGTTTTTCAAGCACCGAATAAACGGCGGACGGGATGCGAGCGGGTTTTGAATGAACTTTCAGAAGGGCGGTGAAATTGTAGGGGCGCGGCCCGCGCCCCTACAATTTCACCGGACATGTGGAAGCTTCTCGGAGGCGACTCATTTCGAGGAGGCGACCGCGCTTTTGTATTTCGCGGCGAGTTCGTCCTGGCAGGTGATGCAGATGTCCAACTCGCGCAGGAGGCCGTCGTCGAGACCGTAAATCCAACCGTGGACGGCCAGCTCCTGCCCGCTCTCCCAGGCGTTTTGCACGATGGTAGTCCGGCTCACGCTCAAGACCTGCTCGATGACGTTCAACTCGCAGAGCTTGCGGAAACGCGCGGCGTCGTCGGCCTGCGCGCCGAGCGCGTCTTCGTGCTGGTGCTTCACGTCCTGCACGTGCCTGAGCCAGTTGTCGATCAACCCATACTTGCTGTTATCGAGCGCGGCCTTGACGCCGCCGCAGCCGTAGTGGCCGCACACGATGATGTGCCCCACCTTGAGCACCTCCACGGCGTACTGGATCACGGAGAGGCAGTTGAGATCGGTGTGGACGACGACGTTTGCCACGTTGCGGTGGACGAACATTTCGCCCGGCAGGAGGCCGACGATTTCGTTCGCTGAGACGCGGCTGTCCGAGCAGCCGATCCATAAATAGTTCGGTGTCTGCTGCCGCGCGAGGCGGTTGAAGAAGTCCGGATCGTCGGTCGTCATTTTCGCCGACCACGCGCGGTTGCGCGCGAGCAGGTGTTCTAAGTTTTCCATCGCTTTTAAACCGCGGGCGCGCCTTCGCCTTCGATCCACACTTCGCCGCCCGCGAAAACCTCCTTTTTCCAGATTGGTACGGTGCGTTTGAGTTCGCGGATCGCCCACTCGCAGGCTTCGAACGCGGCGCGACGGTGCGGCGCGCTCACGGAGATGACGACCGAAGTCTCGCCGATTTCCAGACGCCCCGTGCGATGCACGATGCCGACGTGCGCGATCTCGAATTTATCGTGCGCCGCTTGCCCGAGCCTGCGCATCTCGCCCAGGGCCATCGGCGCGTAGGCTTCGTAGACGAGATAAAGCGTCTCGCCACGGCCGCGCGTGAAACGGCGCGCGTAGCCGTCGAGCGTGACGGTTGCGCCGCAGCGCGGCGGCACGACGCGTCGCGCGACCGCGCCGACGTTGACGGGGTCGCTCGTGAGTTCAAAAAAATCTTCCTCCGCCACGGCCTGCTCGTGCGCCCCGGCGTCTCCTCCTGCGCCCGCCCCGCCGCTGACGGGCGGGAAGATCGCGATCTCGTCGCCCGCGCGCACCTTCGCCTCCCCCCCCGCATATTCCTCGTTGACCGCGACGAGCAGTGATCGCCCGAAGCGCCGGAGCGCGGGATGCGCTCTCAAGACTTCCTCGAAGACGCTCGCGGCCGTGGCGGGCGCACCGACTTCGAGTTGCTCCTCTTCGCGCCCGGCCTCTTCGCGGGCAGCGCCGAAATAGAGCAACCGCACGCGGATCGTCTCCGGCGCGTCGGGTGTCTGGTGTCGCTTGAGATCGTCGTTAACGTGTGTCATTCGTCGAGCTTCGGGTGCTTGCCGCTGTGGCCGTTGCCTTTGGCGAGTTTATGTGTGCGCGCGCGTTCTTCGTAGTTGCCGACGACCTGCGAGAGCAAAGTCGCGATGCGTTCGAGCCGCTCCGCGCCGGAGCGCAGTTCGAGTAGCGACTGCTTGGCTTCGGCGTCGAGTTCCATCGCGGCGGCGACGAGGAAGGAGAGTCGTTCGGGTTCCGCGTCGGGCAGGTCTGGGAGGCTGGCGCGGTCGTCGTTCAGGGCGCGCACTGCACGCCCGATGCGCGTGAAGAGTTCCGCGACGCGGTGCGCGCGCTCGGCGAGCAACTCGTCGTCTTCGCGCTCGTCTTCAAAAAACTCGACCCGGCCGACCAGGTAAGGCTCGCCCGTCTCCACGTACTCGGAGACGCGATAGCGGACGAGGCCGACGGTCAAAATGTTGGAACGCCCGTCGGGCAACAGTTGTGCCTCGACAACTTCCGCCGCGCAGCCGACGTGGCCGACGGGCGGGCGGGTGTTGGTCGCCGTGTTCAGGTCGAAGTAAGACAATCCGAACAAGTTATTCCCGGCACGCACGTCGGCCAGCATCCGGCGGTAACGCTCCTCGAAGATGTGGAGCGGCAACGGCACCCCCGGAAACAGCACCAGCGGTAGCGGGAACAGCGGCAACTCGCTCACGCCGCGCACTCTCTGGAAAGATTCACTCATGTTGAAACAGTGACAGGTGGCGAGTGACGAGTGACAAGCCGAAACAAGTTTTTAAGTTTTAACCTGTCACTCGTCACTTGTCACTCGTCACTGCTTTCAGGGCGTTGCGTTCGATGGCTTGCAGCGCGCCGGCGGAGGCGACGAGTTCCGCTTCGTCGGCCGCACTCGTCGCGGGCGCGGTGGCTTCTGCCGTCCCGGTTGAAAGTGACCCGTTCGAGGGCTCGGCGGCGGCGAGTTCGAGTTGTTGTTCGATGAGATGCAGAATTTTTTCGGGCGACTCATCGCCGAGCGCGAGGCGTTTGGCTTCGAGCGTGAGCGCGGCCATATCGTGGGCGCGCGCGCGGAAGCGTATGTCGCGCGTGATGAGGTCTTCGATGATGCGGCGTTCGCGCACCTGACGCGTTGCGTCCGAGTCGAGACCGGCGGCGACGGCGTATTCGACGGGCACGCTGCGGTTGCTGATCATGATGTGGAGCGCGCCGGTCAGAGCGCGCGCCTCTTCGCGCATGCGCGGGATGTCGAGCAGAGAGTTTTTGAAACCGAGGTGGCCGCGCAGGTTGATCTCGATGATAGGCGCAGGCGTGGCGTCGCGCTCGGGGTCGTGCGTGCGCGCTTCGAGGCGGATCACTTCGAGCACGCCCAAGTGCACGGCCTCGGCGTCGGCCGCGCCGGACACGTCGAAGTTGAGACGTTGAAACGGCCGCTGCGTGTAGTCGCGCGAGTGGTTGGCGGTGATGCGCTTTTGTTCGTCAACCTCGACGAGGTAGAGGCCGCGCTCCTCTTTGAACTCGTCAATCGTGCAGGCTTCGAGCGAGCCGGGGTTGAACGCCCAGTCCTCGATCTCGAAACGCTTGTGCGTGTGGCCGAGCGCGACGTAATCGACGAGCGTGCGCAGTTCCTTCATGCGCGAGATGGAGAGCGCAGGGATGTTCGGGCGGTTGAGTTGGCCTTCCACATCCGTGTGCAGCATCAGGATGTTGAAGAGTCCTTCGCCGCGCGCGCGCCTGAGCGCGTCCACGACGAGCGGGACGGCGGCGTTCGTCGAAGTGCCGAACCAGTGTGTGCCGAAGATGCGCGCGCCCGCGATGTCTATGTAAGAGCCGCTTCGTTCCTCTTCGTTCCAGGGCAGGAGGTTGAAGCCGTCGCGCGTGTCCGGCTCTAACAGGACGAGATAGCCCCATTGTGAGAGCGAGCGCATCCAACTGAAACGGTTGACGGCGTCCGACTCGTGCTGGTCGTGATTGCCCTCGATGGCGACGACGGGGATGCCGGCCTCTTTCAACATGCTCAGGCCGATCATGGCGTGGTTCATCGCCTGCGGGTCAACTTTGCGCGAGTTGAAGAAGTCACCGCAGATGAGCACGAAGTCAACCGCGTTCGGCAGCGCGTGGCGGACGATCACGTCGCTCCACGCGCGGAAGAAGTCGGCTGTGCGCTCCTCCACGTTGTAGCGTCGGCAGCCGAGATGAATGTCGGCAAGATGAAGAAATCTCATAATAATCACGACGAGGCGCACGGCGTCAGACCTGACCGGATCGGCAAACACATGCGCTATCGTGTGACTATTATACAACGGGAGAGGTCAGAGGTCAGAGGCCGGTAAAAAAAGAGGTCAGAAGTTAGGGGTTAGGAGTCAGTAAAAACAAAAGCTGTTCTTGCTGAACTCTAATCTCCGACCTCTGACCTCTGTAAAAAGATGAAGCCCCCGCGACTCTGGGAATGAGTCGGATTTGGAAGCGGGGGCTTCGGCTCCGGGCGGCGGCAGAAGGGATACCGTATGTGCGCGGAGCGCAACGGTCTCTCGTGAAGGGAACGAGAGCCGAACTTGTAACATCTCTCAAAGAACTATTCTCTCCGGCGGAGCGGCGGCGGCGTTGGGGGAGAAAAGCCGCCGCGCTCGCGTCTGTGAGGACGGATTTTTGTCAACGACCGTGTTTGCCCTGCGCCCCGCGTAATAGGTGTGAGGCCGCGATGGCGTCGCATGTGATCTTGTTGAGAGCATCTATGGCCGGGCGCGCGACGTGCTCGGAAATCTTCTTGCGCGCCAGTTGGAGCAACACCCCGCGTATCTCCGCGGGAGTCATTTCGCCGCCGGGCCTCTCTTCAAGCTTTTTCAATAACGCTTTCAAAAAACTCACCACCTAACCATCTATGAGATTAACGCTCGTTTCGTTACAGAAATTTTCAGGCCGCTTCGAGCCGCGCGCCCAGCGTCGAATGACGCACGGTCGTCAGCAACTGTTCGACATCGAGCGGCTTCGACAGGAAACCGTCCGCGCCCTGCCGGAAACAGGCTTTCTTCGTCTCGATGCTCTCGTCGGAACTGACGATGTAGACCTTCGATGACGGGCATTGCTCCTTGAGATAGTCGAGGATGCGCAGGCCGACTTCGGGCGAATCGAGCACCGGAGGCATGTGTAAATCAAGGATCGAGATGACCGGCTCGAAGTGCGCCGCGTGGCGTATGGCGGAGGAGAAGTCGCTCGCGGTCGTCACGTCGTACTCGTCGCAGAGCGTCCAGTAAAGTTGCTGTCTGATGGCGGTTTCGTCGTCAACGATGAGAAGTTTCGGTTTCAACGTCTTAGCTTCCTTTCCGCCACCTTCGCGTCTTTAAGTAGAGCGTGCCTGCCTTCAACTCTTAAAATTTTTCAACTCGCTTCCGTCTCACACCCGGCATACATCGCAACGCGCGTGCCATGCACCGCGAACGACGCGACACGGCCGTTTACGCCCAACTTGCGCACGTGCGACTTGAACCGGCAGAAGGCAGTGTGAACCAGAGTGGACAGGCGAACGGGCGGGTGTAGACAGGAGAAGACAAAGAAAGGGATGAGGGCAGAGGGCGGAGGGATGAATCAGGAAGCATTCAATCGCTTGAGTGCTTCTCTTGTTCATCCCTCCGCCCTCATCCCTTTATGTAGTGATGTCCAGTTCGACGATGAGGCGATGAAAGTAAGAGCGGCTGATGCCGAGGCGTTTGGCGGCGGCCGCTTTATTGCCGCCTTCGGCCTGCATGGCGCTGACGAGAAGGCGGCGTTTGAGGGAGAGCATCGCGCCTTCGAGCGTGGTTTCCTCATCGCCCCCGCCGCCTTCCGATGCGTCGGCCGGACGTTGGATGTGCAGCATCTTCTCCGGTAGAAACTCCGTGCCGAGCCGCGAACCGGTGGTTAAGACGACGAGCCGCTCCATCAGATTTTCGAGTTCGCGGACGTTCCCCGGCCAGTCGTATTCCTGTAAGGCTTCGAGGAGCGCGGGGTCGAGCGCGGCGGGCGGTCGCCCGTGTTTGTCGGCGGCCTTCGCGGCCAGGTGCGCGGCGAGGATGGGGAGGTCTTCGCGCCGCTCGCGCAAGGGGGGCAGTTGCAGGGGCACGACGTTCAGGCGGTAGAAGAGATCGCGGCGGAAGCGTCCCTCTTCGACCTCACGTTCGAGGTCGCGGTTGCTGGCGGCGATGAGGCGTATGTCAACGGAGAGAGTCTTCGTTCCGCCGAGCCGCTCGAAGGTGCGATCCTGCAAGACGCGCAGGAGTTTCACCTGCACGGCCTGACTGAGTTCGCCGATCTCGTCGAGGAAGAGCGTGCCGCCGTCTGCCAACTCGAAGCGTCCCATTCTCGCCTGCATCGCGCCGGTAAACGCTCCCTTCTCATGGCCGAACAGTTCCGACTCGATCAACTCTTCGGGCAGAGCCGCGCAACTGACGGCGACGAACGGCCCTGCGGCGCGCGGGCTTTCTTCGTGGATGGCACGCGCGAGCATCTCCTTGCCCGTGCCGTTCTCGCCCGCCAGCAGCACGGTCGCGCTCGTCGAGGCGACGGCGCGCGCCTGTTTCAGGATGCCTTCGAGCGCGGGCGAACTGCCGAGCAGGCGGCCGAAGCCACGACGGGCGTCGAGCGAGGCTCGCAATTTCAGGTTCTCTTCTTCGAGGTGGCGCACGCGCGCCGCCTGCCGGATGATGTGCGTGACTTCCGCCTCGTTGAAGGGCTTCTCGAAGAAGCCGTATGCGCCGGAGCGGATGGCTTCAAGCGCCGTTTGCCGCGAGTTGCTGCCGGTGATGACGACGACCGGGATGCTCGGACGCGCGGCTCGCGCCGCCTCGATGACGGCGAGTCCCTCGCTGATGCCGTTCAGATCGGGCGGCAGGTGCAGGTCGCATAGGACGACCTGAACGCGCCCGCTTTGTAACTCGGCGATGGCCGCGGCGCGCGAGTCGGCTTCGATGACGTGGTGCTCGGAGTCGAGCGCCCAGAAGAGTTGACGCCGCAAAACCTGATCGTCGTCAACGACGAGCACTGTGGCTTTCTCCGGCGCGTGTTCGGGCGTGGGTTCGCTCATTGGACGTGTGCCTAGTATGCCGCGGGAGATTGAAGTCTAGTCTTTCGCCGGGGACGCGCGGCGAGGGCGCACGCCCGGCGGTTATCTGCCAACGCAATGTTTAATTAACTCGTTGGGGCAAAAGGGGCACGCTCAATTGGCCGCGCCCGACTTCGCGGCGGTCTTCGCTTGCGAAGACTTCTCGGCCGAGCGGGCATGTGAGGCCATGAGCGGGGTGGATGGTAGCACGACGCGGAAGCGCGTGCCAGACCCGAGCTTCGATTTAACTTCGAGCCGCCCGCCGTGCGATTCGACGATCTCGCGGCAGGTATAAAGACCGAGGCCGATGCCGCGCTTCTTCGTCGTTGCGAAGGCGCGGAAGAGGCGCGTGCGCATGAAGTCCTCGGTCATGCCCGGCCCCGTGTCCTCGACGCTGAAGTAGACGAGCGCATCGCTCTCGTGGCCTGCGGCGACGGTCAGCCGCCCGCCGCGCCCGCCCATCGCCTCGAACGCGTTGACGACGAGATTTTCCACCACGCGCTCGATCCGCTCCGCGTCAATCGGGGCGACGAGTGTGTCCGGCAATTCCGTCTGGATGTCGTAAAACTCGGCGCGCGGTTCGGCGGTCGCCGACATCACGCGCCGGATGACGGCGACGAGGTCGGCAGGCTGCGGCGTGCGCCGGTATTCGCCGCTCAGAGTCTTCACCGGCTCGCTCAGACGCGCGACGAGAGCGCCGAGTTTCTCCGTCGCCTGCCGGAGCGAAGAGACGGCGTCTTCACGAAACT
>DATCWB010000054.1:0-3124 GCA_036566625.1 Pyrinomonadaceae bacterium | reverse complement strand
TTCAAGTTAAAGAAACGGAGAACCCACCAGCCCTGAAACTTGAAACCTGAAACTTGAAACTTGAAACCTAATCCTCCGCGACTTCGCCGTAGAGTCGCAGGCGACTGACGCCGCCATCCGGGTAGATGTTGAAACGGACGTGCGTGAGCGCGCCCACGAATTTCAACTCGTCCGTGAAGTGGTGGCGCGTGTGCGCCTGCAATTTGGTGCGCGGCAGAACCTCCGTCCAAGCCGGGGCGTCGGCGAGCGCATCGGCGTCGCCGCCCGCGCCCTTCGCGTCCGAGCCTTCGAGCGAACAGCTTTCGGGATAGTTGCCTTTGAAGTGGGAGGTGTCAACTTCGACCTGTTGAATCCGCCCGCGCGCGCCGAGTTTGATGACGACCCAATCGTGGCCGGGGCCGCGGCGTCGTTTGGTCTCCCAGCCGTCGCTCATGTCGGCGGCGCGGCCGGGCATGATCAGGTTGTGCCGGTGGCCGAAGAACATGTCGCTGCACGCGAGCACGAGTCCGCCCGACTCGACCGCCGCCAGATCAATGCGCCCGCCGCGCTCCCTGAGACGCGTCCAGTCAGGCGCGACCTCGCCGTAGACACGCAGGCGCGCGACGCCGCCGTCCGGGTAAATCTTGAAACGCAGGTGCGTCGCGCGTTCGGTATCCTGAATTGAAAAGGGATTCTGCGAATCGCCTCGCAAGGCGGAGACCGGCAACACCTCGCGCCAGCCGACCGCCTCGCCCAGCAGTTGCTCGACATCCGGCTGGCCTTCGACGGCGCAGGCTTCGAGCGAACACTGCTCCGGGTAGTTGCCCTTGAAATGCGCCGTGTCCACGACGATGCCGCGAATAATGCCCGGCAGACCCAGACGAATGATGCACCAGTCGAAGCCGGGCGTGCGCCGCCGGCGCGACTCCCAGCCGTCCATCCACTTGCCGCGATCCGTGTACTCGCCTTCGAGGAAGACAGGCGCGCTCGCTTTCAACAAATTTTCCTTCGGAGCGAAGAAGTCGTCGTTGGCGTACAGCACCGCGCCGCCCACGCGTTCCGCGGCCAGATCAACGAGTTCGGTAAAATCCGTCATCGTGCATCACCTTCGAGCGAGCAGCTCGCCCGTCGCCGCCTCGCTCTTGAATTCGCCGCGCTCGTAAATCAGCGCGCCGCGCAGGAAAGTCGCCTCGACCACGCCGCTCAAAGTTCGCCCCGCATACGGCGTCAACTCGTGCCGGTGGTACAGCGTCGAAGGCTCGACGCGAAACTGCTCTTCGGGTCGAAAGACGACGAGATCGGCATCGCACCCGGTCTGGATCGCGCCCTTGCGGCCGCTCAACCCGACGAGCCGTGCGGGCGCGGCGGCCACCCATTCGACCACGCGCTCGATTGAATGCCCGCGCGCGCGCGCCTCCGTCCACACGACGGGCAAGCGCAGTTGGAGCGATGCGATGCCGCCCCACGCTTTGAGGAAATCGCCCGCCTCGCGCTCTTTCATCTCCGGTGGACAGGGCGAATGATCGGAGACGATCATGTCGAGCGCGCCCGTGTCGAGCGCGTCCCAAAGCTGCTCGCGGTTTTCGCGCTCGCGAATCGGCGGGCAGCATTTAAACTCGGTCGCACCGGCGGGCACATCCTCGGCGGCAAACGTCAGATAGTGCGGGCAGGTCTCTGCCGTGAACGACAACCCCTCCGCTTTCGCCGCGCGCAGGAGCCGAAGCGACGACGACGAAGAGTGATGGACAATGTGGACGCGCGCGCCCGTCTCGCGGCAGAGGCGCACCATCAACGCGACGGCTTCATCTTCGGCCGCCTTCGGACGCGACGCTAAGAATGTCTCGTAGCGACGCGCCCCGCCGGCCGTCGCCTGCTGTTCCGCCTCCGCGAGCGCGGCCTCGATCGGCGCGGGCGTCTCGGCGTGGACGATCAGGAGCGCGTCCAGACGCGCCAGTTCCGGCATCGCCGCGCGCAGGTCGTCTTCGGTCACATGCGCAAACTCGTCCACGCCCGACGGGACGAGGAAACACTTGAAGCCGAACACGCCGCCCTCGAACATGCGCGGCAACTCGGCCGTGTTGCCCGGCACGACGCCGCCCCAGAAGCCAACGTCAACGTGGCACTTGCCTTCGGCGGCCGCGCGCTTCGTCTCCAAACTCGCGCGCGTCGTCGTCGCCGGAATACTGTTGAGCGGCATCTCGACGAGCGTCGTCGCGCCGCCGGCCGCGGCGGCGCGCGTCGCCGTCCGAAAGCCTTCCCATTCAGTTCGCCCCGGTTCGTTGATGTGGACGTGCGTATCGACCAAGCCCGGCAACAGAATCGCGCCGTCGTCAACTTCGAAGAGGGGTCGGCCATGCGTCGCGCCCTCGAACGCCCCAACGGCGAAGATGCGCCCCTCGCGGACGTGAACCGCCGCGCGCGCGATGCCGCCGGGCGTGACCACGCGACGACCGCGAATGACGAACTCAGACTCGTTCTTTTGCGATGTCAGATGTGCCACCGTCCGTCTTAAGAGTTGATAAAAAATCCGCCAGCAGGTTCGCGGCGACGCACGCGCGGTACTCTCCCGTCGAGCGCATGTCGTCAATCGGCGCGATCTCCTGCGCGAGCATCACACGGGCGTCTTTGATCGTCGCCTCGTCGGGCGTCCGGTCGCGAAGCATATCCTCCGTCCGCGCGCAGCGCACGACGGTCGGCGCGACGCTGCCGAGGCCGAGACGCGCGTCCCTGATGCGCCCGTCGCTGCCGAGCCGCGCCCCCGCCGCGAAGCAGACTTTCGAGATGGCCTGCGCTTTGCGCGTGCCGACTTTGCGATAGTAAGTCTTCAAATCGCCCGTCGTGCGCGGGAGGCGTATGCGCCAGAGGAGTTCGTCGGCGCGCATGTCCATCTGCTTATAGCCGGTGTGAAAGTCTCGGTAGGCGATGCGGCGCGCGCCCGACGCGGAGACGAGTTCGAGTTCGGCATCGTAGACAAGGAGCGCGGGCGGCGAGTCGGCGGCGGGCGAGGCGTTGACGACGTTGCCGCCGAGCGTGCCGCGATTCTGGATGGCGATGCCGCCCGTCTCGCGCGCCGCCGCCGTTTTAACGATTTTTCGCCGACAAATCAGCGTTTTGATTTTCGGCGACGCTGGAGAAAGTATCTATG
>DATCWB010000053.1:0-10200 GCA_036566625.1 Pyrinomonadaceae bacterium | reverse complement strand
CGGGGCGGTCGAGTAAGTCATAGACTTACTCGACCGCCCCGCCCTCGCGTGTGGACGTTGAGTTCGGACGCGGGCGAAGCCCGGCGTGCTGTTAACGGCGACGGCGGGTGGCCGTCGTCGGGCGCGGTTTAATTGTGCGCTCCTGCTGCATGCTCTGTTCGAGCGCGGCAAGGCGTTGTTCGAGGGCGGTGTTGGCGGCGCGCAGGGTTTGCACTTCGCCGCGCAGTTGCTCGACCTCTGCGGTGCGCTGTTGGAGGTTGGCGGTGCGCTGGTCGAGCGCCTTGACGGCCGCGAGGCTCACGCCGGCGAGGTCCTGGACGCCGATGGAGGTGTTGCCCGTGCCGAGTCCGAACTCCTGGTAGAAGTCTTCGGCCATCGGCCCCATGTGGCGCACCGCGCTGCCCTCGGCGGTGTAGTTCCAGGTGCTCACCGGAATCTTGCGCAGGCGCGAGAGCACGTCTTCGCCGCTCGTTAGTTTGAAGTTCTCTTTGGTCGTGCGGCTCGAAGTGCAGTTGAAGACGCCCGAACCGGCGGGCAGGTTGCAGCCCGTCGTGCCGCCGAGGTTGGTGCGGAAGCGGAAACCGCCGGTGGCGCGCGCTGCGAACTCGTTGTTGGCCGTGTTGCGGAACGTGTCGGCGGAAGCCTGCGGCGCACCGTCGCTCCAGATGAAAGTGCCCTGAAAGCCGTTGTTCGAGGCGAACTTGCCGAGCGCCATCGTGTGATCCTGGTCGGCCGTCACGTTGTAGCCGATGGCGACGGCCGCGAGTCCGCGGATGTTGAAAGTTTCGGGGTCGCACTTGCCGTCGATGTAGGGGCCACCCGACTTGGCGTTGTTGCCGAGGGCGACGCCGTAGGTATCGCACACGCGGTTGCCCGCGCCGGCCGAGAAGCCGGCCGCGCCTTTAACTTCGTTGCCGCTGCCGAAGGCGATGCTCGAAGTGCTGCGCGCGAAGTTCGTGTCGCCGAAGGCGAGGGCGTAGAGGCCGCTCGCGGTCGAGTTCGAGCCGCCCGCCCAGGAGAAGAAGCCGACGTTGGCGTCGTCCCATTCGTTGTCGGCGTAGCCGGAGCGGAACGCGCCCTTGTAGGTGTGCCAGGAGGTGCGGTAGCCCTTGCCCTCCATCGGCGAGGTGCCGATGCCGAGGTTGCCGGTGGCGACGAAGCTGCCGTTCTGGAAGACCTTGAAGAAGGCGGGCGTGTGACCGCCGGGGCCGGAGCAGCAGGTCGAGCCGCCGCGCAGGTTGATCATGGTCGCCGTGCCGTTGGCATCGCCGACCGAGAGTTGCTCCGCGCCGGGCACGAACTTGACGAAGTTGGCGTCGGCGTAAGCCTTGTTGACGGCGTCGCCCGCGTTGACGGGGTTGCCGACGTTGGTGACGAGCGCGTTGTTGGCCGACAGGCCGAGGTTGAAGATGTTCGTGCCTGACCAGACGTTCGCGCCGTTCGTGCGCGCGACGCTGCCCGGCAGGCGACTTAAACCGATTGTGCCGGTCGCCGAGGGATCGTTGATGGCGTTGATGATGCTCGTGCCCGACATGCTGCCGCCGCCGCCCGCCGCCGTGCTCATGCTCGTGCCGTCGGGGAAGATGAGGCTGCTGCCCGCGCCGACGAGCTTGACGCTGCCGGCCACCTCAAGTTTCTGCGTCGGGGCGAATGTGCCGATGCCGACGTTGCCCGCAGAATTAATCCTCATCCGTTCGCCGAATCCGCTCGCACCACGAGTGCCAAACACAAGGTCTCCAAATCTATTCGACCCGGTGTTATTAGTCAGTTGCGCTCCTATCGTGGCGAGACCCAGGGTGCTATCCGCATAAAAAGCCAGGTTCCTCCAGTTGTTGAGAGCACTACTGCTGTTACGCACGATCAGAGGAATCTGTTGGAAATCCGCACCGATGCCGGTTGAGTTGGAGATGTCCGAGAGATCGAGCCTGGTTGCGGGGGTCGCCGTGCCGATGCCGATGTTGCCGCTGGCTTCCGTTATGGCCGAGTCGCCGGCCTGACCCGTGCCACCGTCAACCCACTTCACCACCTTGCCGGTCGTGCCCGTGCCGGAGAAGCTCTGCACGGTGGTCGTGCCCGCTAGGACTGTGCTGCCGGCCGTCGCCACGCCGTCTTTGGAAGTGCGCGCGGGCACGCCCGCCGAGGTCAATACCGTCCCATCCTCGAAACGAATGCCGCCGCGCGCGTGAATCGTGCCCGCCACGTCCAGCGTTGCCTCCGGCTTGTCCGTGCCGATGCCGACGCGCCCGTCGGGCGTGATGCGCATCTGCTCACGATCCTGTCCGGATAGGATGTCGCCGGTGCGCAGGGTGAGCGCGCCCTTGGTGCTGGTGACTCGCCCGTCCTCGCCGTCGTGCGCCGCCACGGTCAAAGCGCGCTGCTTGCCTTCGCGCAAGATGGTCAGGCCGTTGTCCGCGCCCGCCGCGACGCTTTTCTGTTCACGACGACTTTCCGCCGCCGCCTGTTTCTGAGCGTCGGCTAATTCCTGCTCGCGCACGCGCAGCATGGACGCCTGTCCCGCTTGCAGCGAGAGCGTGGCGATCCGCTGGGTGGCTCGCCCCTGCAAATCTTTGACCGTCAAAATGCACAGGTATGAGCCGTCGCCCGTGCCCTGCGGCGCGTCGGCCGGCTGCCAGTCGAGGACGCTTCCCTGCCGCACGCCGGAGTCAAAGATGCGTTCGCCGTTCGCGGCGTAGAGTTCGAGCCGCAACTGCACAGCCCCGGCCGGAGCCGCGAAGCGGACGCCGCCGCCCGTGGCCGATGCGGTCACGACGGCGGGCGTGGTCGCAGCCGCGTCCTGCTGCTGCGGTTGGGCGGCCGATTCGGCCTGCGCGAAAACGTTAGTGGTGAAAATGCTTAAGGTCAGGATGACGAAGAATAATTTACGACGGATAAACATATGAACCCCTTCTTTCAGAGCCGGATAATTTGCGACGTCGAGTTGAACTGGTCGCCCGACGCGGGATTTAAATTCCCTTCACTGTCTAACGCGTAAAGACCGGGCGGGAGGGATCACTTTATTCGCGCGGGAAGAGGGCAAGGCCGGGAGGGATTTTCGGAGCGCGCCGGGGAGCAGCAGGGTGCGGGACAAAAAAAGGTGGGCGGCGATGTAGTGCGATAGTTTCGCACCACATCGCCGCCCACTGTTTTTATACAACTACCGCGACCGGCGTTTACTTGAACTTGAAGTTCGCGCGGTGCTGAGAGCCGTCATTCAGGGTGACGACCAACTGGCGGCACGTCCCCTCCCACGCCTTCAGCGTCTTCCAGTTGTAATGATACCGGTCGCTTGCGGCATCGTAGGTCAGCCCGCTTGCGCCCGGCGTGTCGATCTCCGTGAGGTCAACTGCCGGGTCGGCGGAATTGCACGCGACCATGCCCGAGGCGGGCGAGTCTGCGCCGAAGATGTTCAGTCCCTTGTTACCGCTGAGGCTGAACTTGATGGGGATCGCGCTCCCCGCCTTGACCGTGTTGAGCACGGGCAGGTTGGAGATGGGCGAGAAGAATCCCGCGAACAGGTAACGCACGGTCACGTTGAAACTGCACGAACTCGTGTTGCCCGCCTGATCGGTGGCCGTCGCGGTGACAATCGTCGTGCCTACGGGGAAGTTCGCGCCCGAGGCGTGCGAGGTGGTGACGGCCGCCGTGCCGCAACTATCGCTCGCCGTGGGGTTGAAACTCACGGGTATGGACGTGGCCGTCGTGTTGGGGAGCAGGTTGACGACGATGTCCGCCGGGCAGGAGATGACCGGAGCGGTCGTGTCCACCACGTTCACCGTGCGCGTCGCCGTGCCGGTGTTCGTGCCGTCCGTGGCCGTGTAGGTGATCGTGTACACGCCCGGCGTGTCCACGTCCACGCTGCCCGAGACGGTGACGGGGAACGAGCCGCCGCAGGCGTCGTTGGCCGTCGCACCCGCGTCCGTGTAACTCGTGTGGCATTCCACGGTCGCCGGGCTGTCGCCGTTGACGGTGATGACCGGGGGGGTCGTGTCCACGACGTTGACGGTGCGCTGCACGGTGGCGTCGTTGCCGGAGGCGTCGCTCACCGTGTAGGTGAGGGTGTAGGTGCCGACCGTGTTCGGGTCAACCGTGCCGGAGACCTGTACGGCAGAGTCGAGGTCGCCCGCGCAATTGTCGGTCGCAGTTGCGCCGGGGTCTGTGAACGCGGCGTGGCATTCGACCGTCAACGCGTTCCCGCCCGTGAGCGTGATGACGGGGTCGGTGGTGTCGACGACGCGAACCGTGCGCGTGATCGTCGAGACCAGATCGTCGGAAGGATCGCCGGGTGTGCCCTGTTCGTCGGTGGCCGAGTAGGTGAGGGTGTAGGTGCCGACCGTGTTCGGGTCAACCGTGCCGGAGACAGTAACTGTAGACGAGCCATCGCAGGCGTCGTTGGCCGTCGCGCCCGGATCGGTGAAACTGGTGTGACACTCGACGGTGATTTCCTGAGTTTCGATTTCATCTTCCGTCAGCGGGTTGTCGCCGTTCAGCGTGATGTGCGGAGGCGAGTCGTCTATGACGTTGACGGTGCGCGTGGCGGTGGCGGTGTCTGTGCCGTCCGTCGCCGTGTAGGTGATGGTATAGGTTCCGGGCACGTTCGGGTTCACGTCGCTGGAGACGCTGGGCGTGATGCCCGGCCGGTTGGTCGTCGCGCCGGGGTCGGCGAACGGCGGGATGCTGTTGCACTCGACCGTCAACGGGTTCGCCCCGTTCAGGGTGATGTTGAACGAGCGCGTGTCTGTGACCGTCACCGGGAAGATGACGGAGTCGCCCGACGCGGCGGTGCAGGTCACGAGGGTTGTGCCGGACGGGAAGAGCGAACCCGACGGCGTATCGCATTGAATAGGCGAGCAGGCGGTGCCTTCGCCGCTGACCGCGTAGTTGACCACCGCGCCGTACAACGTTTCCGACGGATCGTTGGGGTCTGCTATCTGCGAGCCGCTGACGGTGATCGGCTGCGGGGCTGCGAGCGTGCAGTTCTGGGTCTCGTTTGAAGCCTGCAAGGTGGTGAAGGAGAACGCGTCGGAGTTGCTGGACGGACGCGGGTCTTCCGTGTCGCTCGTGGCCGTCGCACGCGCCTCGACGCTCGTGCCCGCCGCCGCCGTGATGCTGTAGGTGGCGACGAATAAGGCGTGCTCGCCGCGCGGCAGACTGGCGAGCGTGCATACGCCGCCCGTGCCGCAACTCGCGCTCGTAGCCCCGGTTAAACTTTGGAGCGACAGGCCGGGCACGGAGAGGGCGGAGACCTGAACGTTCGTCGCGGCGTCCGGCCCGGCGTTGTAGACGACCACCCTGAGGGGAACGTCCGCGCCGGATTCGACAGTTCTGTTGCCGGTTCCCGCGGAGATTTGAAGATCGGCGCGCGGGTTGGCCGGTTCATGCACGTCGAAAGAGACGGTCGCGCTGCGCGAGCCGTCGGCCGATCTCAAGTCAACCCTCCACGACCCGCGATTGTCCACGGTCTCTTCGCCGATGACCGATGCGGCCGTGCCGGGGAGCGTGAACAGGTTGGTCTGCCCGCTCATCGCGACGAAAGCCACGTCGAGAACGTAGTTATCGGCATTGACGAAAGTAATTTGACGGAAGGAGAGGAAGTCGGCCGGGAAGGTGGTGCGCGCGCAGACCGTCTCGCCGAGGTTGAAGTCCGTCTTCGGGGTCACACAGTCGGCTGCGTAGGTATTCAATTCGTCCGACTGAAACATTTGGAACATCGCGGGCGACAACAGCGGCAACCGCGCTGCGTAGCCTGTCACCGGCCGACTCGCGACTGATTGAAGACTCGCCGCTGCGCTCGCCTTGTCGGGCGGCGCGGCCGCCGAGGTCGAGCCGCCGTAGAAGATCGTGGCGGCGATGGCGAAGAGGGCGAGAAACGCGCCCACGCGTCGCGCAGTCGCACCCACGATCAGCCCATCCGGGCGGCGGCGCGTGCCTGCGAATGATGAATTGTTTTTAAGTTTGTAAAGAGAATTCGTAGCGATGGGGGGACGGGACATAGGGGTGTCTCCTCTATTAGGTGTGATTCTAGTTGGGTCAGAGGCCGGATGGGCCGGGGAATTTCAGACTACGAAACGGAGAAGACGGCCAGGACTTTTCCGAGTTCGTTAGCGGGGGTCTGTACGCATGGCGCGTGCAACTCATCGAAATTGCAGCGCGCATGCTATGTGAATTGCAGGATAGAGTCAAGGCGGCCGGAGACCTGTTGAACGACGCTCGGCGAACAACGGCCGCGCACGGCGCGTCTACCGAGGGTCAGTTGAGAGGGCTGATCAATTCGGAGACCTGTTTGAAACTGTCTTTCCGCACAGCTTCGCCCGCCGGTTGAGACGGCGCGACAACCTGCCCTGCGCTGCCGAGCGACCCGCAATCTATTCGGAGCCGGGCGACGACGCCGCCTGTTGAGCGAGGCGACGGCCGGCTGCCGGCATAGGCGGCGCGAGCGGCGAGCCCGCGTCGCCTATGCCGCCAAGTCCGCCGGCACACGGGCGACTGCGATTGACGTTGAGCTTAAAGAATGTTTCGCAGGGTTAGTTAACGCGCGGCGGGCGGACGACGTTCGAGATGATCCCGAGGCGCGCGAGCAGGCGGATGACGTAGCCGGAGAAATCCACCTGATACCAACGCCAGCCGTGCATGGCGGCGCGGGGCTGTGCGTGGTGGTTGTTGTGCCAGCCTTCGCCGAGCGTGAGCAGGCCGAGCCACCACACGTTACGGCTTTCGTCGCGCGTCTGGTTGGGACGCGTGCCCCAGACGTGGCAGACGCTGTTGATGCACCAGGTGAAATGCCAGAGGGCGAGCGTGCGCAGCACCGTGCCCCAGAGCACGCCGCGCCACCCGGCGACCGCGTAACAAAAGAGCGCGGTCAGAAACCACGGCAACGTGAACAGCACGCCGCGATCCAGCACGCGCACCCACGGGTCTTGCCCCGACACGTCCGGCACCAACTCGCGGTAGTCGCTTCCCTCCTCCGCGTCCACGCGCATGATCCAACCCATGTGCGCGTGGAAGAAACCCTTGAGCGGCGAATGCGGGTCGCCCTGCTTGTCGGTCAACTGGTGATGCCGCCGGTGAATGCGAGTCCAACGCGCAGGCCCGCCCTGCAAGGCCGCCGCGCCCGTCCAGATGAGCAGGCGGCGCATCCAACGCGGCGCGACGAAGCCTCGATGCGCGAGCAGGCGGTGATAGCCGATGCCGATAGAGAAGGTGGTGGCGAGGTAGAGACCGAAGAAGAGCGCGAGGTCAACGACGCGAGGCGCGAACCACAGGCAGAGCAGCCCGCAGGCGTGCAGACCGATGACGAGAAAGCTTTGAATCCATTGAATGCGCGACAGCACGGAGAGCGGCTGTTCGAGTGCGAGGGTGTCGGTTCGTTCTTTGAGCAAAAAATTTATACCTTTGAATATGTAATCCGCTTGACCCCCTTACTATACACAAACATGAATCGCCGGGGCTAACCGCCGCCCGCTTAATCTCGACGCGGCCAACCTCAACGCGCCCCGGACGTTTTTCCCGCGCGGCTTCAAACGGCGCGCGACAGGCGCACCCCGCGTGAAGACTTCGCAACACGAAATACCTATCATGTCTCCACCTTCGATATTACTTAAGGAGCACTATGGCGAATCAAAACGAGGAGATCGCAACGCTGGCTGGCGGATGTTTCTGGTGTCTGGAAGCCGTCTTCGCGGATTTGCGCGGCGTCGCGCGCGTCGTGTCCGGCTACTCGGGCGGGCACGTCGAGCGCCCGACTTACCGGGCGGTTTGCGACGGGACGACCGGGCACGCCGAGGTGGTGCAGGTCACGTTCGACCCGCAGGCCGTCTCTTACAGAGAACTGTTGGAAGTCTTCTTCACCATCCACGACCCGACGACCCTCAACCGGCAGGGCGGCGACGTGGGCACACAGTATCGCTCGGCCATCTTCTACCATTCGCCCGAGCAGAGAGACGCGGCCACGGAGGTCATCGTCGCACTCGACGCGGCGCGCGTCTGGGACGCGCCCATCGTCACGCAGATCGTACCCTTCGAAGTTTTCTACCCGGCGGAGGATTACCATCAGGAGTATTACCTGAACAACGCGAGCCAGCCCTACTGCCAGGCCGTCATCGCGCCGAAGGTCGCCAAGTTTCGTCAGAAGTATCTGGAGCAGTTGAAGAGATAGGAAGCGGCTGCGGGCGCGCCGTCCGTCGCGAGCGAAATCAGGATAAGAGAGCCGGACGGGTTATCGCCGTCCGGCTCTCCATGGTTCGCGCCGCTGCCGGAAGCAGGGGCGTTTATCTGGCTCTGCGCTCGTCGCGCTCGGCGATCAGGTTGTTCGTCACCGAGAAGACGCCGGGGATGCCGCGCGCGGCGAACTCGGCGAGTTGCTTGTCCATACGGTTGGCGACGACGCCTTCCAGCGTCACGTGCCCGCGGTTGACCACGATGTGGAGCGACGGGTTCGCTCCCATCGCGTAACGATACAGGCCGCCCGTGTTGAAGATGGCGCGATAGGCTTCGGCGCGAATGCGGTCGTCAAATCCGGAGAGCGGCAACACCTCTATGTTGTTGACGACGCGCTCGACGCCCTTGATGCGTGCTACGCGACGCGCCGCGTCCGAACGCGTCGAAGGGCGCACCACCTGCCCGTAGAGCGTCACGGTGTCGCCCTCGATGCGGTAGGCGAGGTTGTCGAATACGCCGTAGTAAGGCAGCGTGACGAGTTCCCTGCGGACGCGCTTGGAGACCTGCTGCGCGTCGAAGCCCTGTTCGGACGCCGCGAGCGGAGACGCGCCAGCTGTCGTCGCCGAAGCCGCCAGCGCGAAGAAAAGCGCGAACGCGGCCAATCTGTTTTTGAACGTTTTCATAGCTCTTTTTTCACCCCTCGATAATTGATGAGCACTCTATTTTCTTTCGTAAATTAGATGCCGGAGGGCGTTTTCGAGTGGCCTTCACTTAGGGCGCGCGTGCGGCAAACGCGCTGCGCCCCGTGTTTTTTTGCTATTGTTACGCACGCGCCGAACGCCTTCGGGCGAGGTGCGCGGACGGTTCGGGTCGGGCGCGGGGAATGATTTGGGACAGGGGGTGACGAATGGCATCGGTCTGGGAACGGGGCGGGTTGACCTGGAAAGAGTTGGGGCGGCGTGTCTGGTGTGAAATCTACGACGGCGATTTGTTGACGCGCGCGGCGGCCTTGTCCTACTACTTCCTGCTCGCGCTCTTTCCGCTGCTCCTCTTTCTCATCGCCATGCTCGGGTATTTCGCCGACGTGGGCACGGAGCTGCGCACCAACCTGCTCCGCTATCTCTCCACGGTCGTTCCCCGCTCGGCCTCCACGCTCATCCGCACCACGGTTGACGAGATCGCACAGAACACGGGCGGCGGCAAACTCACCTTCGGCTTGCTGACCGCCGTGTGGGCGGCCTCCTACGGGATGGGCGCGATCAGCGACACGTTGAACTCCGCCTACGGCGTTAAAGAGAGACGCCCGTGGTGGCGCGTGCGCCTGACTTCAATCGGCCTCACCATCGTCATCGCCATCCTGACCATCGCCGCCCTGACGCTCGTGCTCTACGGCGGCGAGATCGGCGACGCGCTGGCAAACCGTTTCGGCTTCAGCGGCGCATTCACGCTTCTCTGGGCGATTGTGCAGTGGCCGATTGTGCTGGCGTTCGTGCTGCTGGCCTTCGCGTTGATTTACTACTACGCGCCCGACCTGCACGATCAGAAGTGGTACTGGATCACGCCCGGGTCGCTCGCGGGCGTCGCGCTCTGGCTGCTCGTCTCCTTCGTCTTCCGCTTCTACCTGCGCTACTTCGACAACTACAGCCTCACCTACGGTTCGCTCGGCGCGGTTATCGTCCTCATGCTTTGGTTCTACCTGACGGGCTGCGCGATCCTCATCGGCGGCGGCGTCAATGCCGAGATCGAGAACGCCGCGGCCGACGAGGGCACGCCCGGCGCAAAACGCCACGGCCGGAAGAGTCCGCCGAAGAAGGCGGCGAAAACAAAGGACGAGGGGCGAAACAAAGAGGAAGAGGGCGCAAAGATGAAACTTGAATGAAAGCACTCAAGAGATTGAACGCTTCCTTATTTAGCCTTCATCCTTCCGCCCTCATCCCTTATTCATTATCCACTCCCGTCTCGCCGTTAGTGGTCATCGAGCCGCCGCCCGTGCCGCCGCCGACCGAAGACCCCGCGCCGCTGCCCTGCCCCGCATCGTTCGCGCCG
>DATCWB010000052.1:0-20108 GCA_036566625.1 Pyrinomonadaceae bacterium | reverse complement strand
TCGCCCGCCGTCGAGCGCGGCGACGAGCGCGTCGAGTCGAAGCGTGTCGCCCTCCACGACGGCGTGCGCGGCGATGGGAACCTGACAGCCGCCGCCGAGCGCAAAGAGCAAGGAACGTTCGGCGGTGCAGGCGGCGCGCGTCGGGCCGTGTTCGAGGAGCGAGACGAGCGCGGCGGTGCGCGGATCATTCGCGCGCGTCTCGATGCCGAGCGCGCCCTGCCCCACGGCGGGCAGCATCTCCGCGTGCGTGATCGAGACGTTGATGCGTCGCTCGAAGCCGAGGCGGCGCAAGCCCGCGGAGGCGAGGATGATGGCGTCATAGCCGCCCTCGTCGAGTTTACGCAGGCGCGTGTCCACGTTGCCGCGTAAATCTTTGATGGAAACATCGGGGCGCAGGTGTTTCAACTGTGCCTGTCGCCGCAGGCTCGACGTGCCGACGATTGCGCCCTGCGGCAGACCTTGAAGCGAGTCGGTTTGCGCCGCGACGCCCTCGCGCAAAATCAACGCGTCGCGCGCGTCTTCGCGCTCGGTGACGGCTGTGATGGCGAGGTTGTCCGGCAGCGTCGTCGGCAAATCCTTGAGCGAGTGGACGGCCAGATCGATCTCTTCGGCGAGCAGCGCCTCTTCCAGTTCTTTCGTGAAGACGCCCTTGCCGCCGATGACGGCGAGCGGCACGTCGAGCATCACGTCGCCGGATGTCTTGATGACCTCGATGCGAATCTCCGCTTCGGGGCGCAACTCGGCGAGCCGTGCCTTCACCCATTCCGATTGCCACAACGCGAGCTTCGAGCCGCGCGAGCCGATGACGAAATGCTCTCTCATAACGTGCGGAGGTCAGAGGCCGGATGGTAGGGGTTAGTGAAGACAGTTTTGTTTTAACTGGCCTCCGACCTCTAGCTTCCGACCCCTGCTCTTGCGCCTTTCATTCTTCCAGTCCGAAAGTGTTGCGCCACGCCTTGAGGTTTTCTTCCTCGCCGGTATCGTGCGAGCGGCGCAGGCGGTTGATGATGGGGTGCGAAATTTTGTTGACCGTGGACATCAGCAGGGCTTCGACGGCGCGCTCCTGTTCGGGCGTCAACTCGCCGAGGCGGTTGCGTTGGCGTTTGAGTTCTCCCAGCGCGATCTCTTCCAACTTCTGCCGGAGCGCGGCGACCGTCGGGCCGAGATCGAGCGAGCGCAGGGCTTGTTGAAACTGCATCACCTCGGATTCGACGATCAACTCGGCGCGCTCGGCCTCGCGTTCGCGCTCGCGTATGTTGGAGGCGACGACGGCTTCCAGATCATCAACGTCGAAGACGAACAAATTGTCGAGTTCGCCGACCGCCGGATCGACGTTGCGCGGCACGCTGATGTCTATGAAGAAGGCGGGGCGTTGCCGTCGCGCCGCCAGAGCCTCGCGCGCCATCTCCTGCGTGACGACGTATTCGTCGGCGGCGGTCGAGCAGACGACGATGTCGGCCTCGGCCAGATGCGCGGGAAGCGTTGAGAAGTCGAGCGCGGTGCCTTTGATCTTGTTGGCGAGTTGTTCGGCGGTCTCGATGGTGCGGTTGGTGACGAGGATGCGCGACGCGCCCGCGCTCGCCAGGTGTTGCGCGGCGAGTTCGGCCATCTCGCCCGCGCCGATGACGAGGACGGTCGTGCCCTTCAGCGAGCCGAAGATTTTGCGGCCGAGTTCGACCGCCGTGAAACTGATCGAGACGGCGGAGGCGGCAATGCCCGTCTCCGAGCGCACGCGCTTGGCGACATGCAGCGCGTGATGCACGAGCCGGTGGAGGACGCGCCCCGCCGTGCCCGCCGTGATCGCGTTCGAGTAGGCGCGGCGCACCTGGCCGAGCACCTGCGGCTCGCCGACCACCATCGAATCGAGCGACGAGGCGACGCGGAAGACGTGGCGCACGGCCTCTTCGTCCGAGTGGGTGTAGAGGTGCTCGCCGAAAAACCCGTTCGGCACGCTGCGCGTCTCGCTGAGGAAGGAACTGATGCGCGCCGTGCCTTCAGCCCCGCTCACGCCGCGCGTGGCCGCCAGCACCTCCACGCGGTTGCAGGTGGAAACGATCAATCCTTCGCTGATCAACTCTCCGTCAACCAGCGTCTGCAAAGTCTCGGCGCACGCCTCGTCCGTAAAGGCCAGACGCTCGCGCACCTCGACCGGCGCAGTCTTATGATTGAGTCCGACGAGGATGATCGACATAGGGAAGTTTCAAGTTTCAGGTTTCAAGTTTCAGGTCTGAATGTTTTCAGGTTCTTAAACTTGAAACCTGAACCCTGAAACTTGAAACCCGGCTAACCAAATACGTGATAGCCGCCCATGAGGCGCGTGCCGAGAAAGGTGAAGAGGACGAGGCCGAAACCGGCGACGCCGACGAGCGCGCTTTTGCGCCCGCGCCATTGGGTGCGGTAGTGAATCATCGTCAGGTAGAGCAGCCAGGTGATCAGCGCAAACACTTCCTTCGGGTCGTTATGCCAGATGCGCCCGGTCTGTTGTGAAGACAGGATCGCGCCGGTGACGATGCCAAGCGAAAGAAGCGTGAAGCCGATGCCGGCGGCGGTCGAGCCGATGTCGTCAACGGTCGTCAAAGACGGCAGACGATGAAAGAGCGCGGAGAAGGTCTTGAGTTTCAACTCGCGCTCCTGCCACAGATACATCGCGCTCGCGGCGAAGACGATGAAGAAGGCGGCGTAGGAAAAGATCAGGAGCGTGGTGTGGATGGGGAAGACCCACCCGGCCGCGCCGTCCGCCACCGTCACGGCGCGCTCGTCCGAAGACGTGCGCACGAGCATCGCCGCCGTCACGAGAAACGCGACGAGCGGCATCAAAAAAGTGCCGAGGGCTTTGACCTGATAGCGGAAGAGCGCCAGCCCATAGGCGACGACGAGCGTCCACGCCAGAAAAGACAATGTCTCGCGCAGCCCGAACAGCGGATAGCGACCGTCCTGTATCCAGTCTCCCAGAAAAGCCCCCGTGTGCAGCACGTAGCCCGTGCCGAGCGAGACGACCGCCACGCGCTCGACGGAGCGACGCTTGTAAGCGAACGCCAGAATCGCATGGACGGCGGCGTTGACGTAGGCGGCTAAAGCTGCGAGCAGGAGATAATTCATCGGAGGCGCAAGACCCAAGTAGAAACCTTCTCGCGGCATTGTACGGGATGAGGGAAAACGGCCGCAAGCCGACAATTTCTAGGTGCGCTGTTGTCACGAAACGGCAAGACGTGAGAAACTTCCAGACGTGCCAGCCCGCAAACCCCTGTTAGCTTCGAGACTTCCATGTTAAGGGTGACGGAACATGCCTGAACGCGCTGACGCGTGGGAACTTCTCTGCGAATACACCAAAGGCGACAGCTTGCGCCGCCACGCGCTCGCCGTCGAAACCGCCATGCGCGCCGCCGCTGCCCGCTACGGTGGGGCGGACGCCGACGTTGACGAATGGGGCATGGTCGGCCTCCTCCACGATTTCGATTACGAGATGTTCCCCGACCCCGAAGCGGGCGGGCATCCCTTCAAGGGCGCGAATATCCTGTGCGGGCGAGGCTATCCCGATCACTTCATCCGCGCCATCATGGGACACGCCGCTTACACTGGGGTCCCGCGCGACACGCCGCTGGCGCGCGCTCTCTTTGCCACGGACGAACTCTGCGGCTTCCTCGTCGCCTGCGCTCTCGTGCGGCCGTCGCGGAGTCTGGACGACATGGAGGTGTCGTCCGTCAAGAAGAAACTAAAGGACAAGGCTTTCGCGCGGACGGTGAACCGCGAAGACATTCATCAGGGCGTGGCCGAGTTGGGCGTCTCGCTTGACGAGCACATACGCTTCTGTATAGACGCGCTGCGCCCCGTGCAAAAAGAGATCGGGCTGAACGCTTTGACGGCGGCCGATGCTGTGTGAGTCACGCCGAACTGTGCGGTGCGTTCGCCGGCAGCGAGCATACCTCGGCGGGCGGGCGGGGCAAAAATTGCGCCGTGATGAGAAGCAGGAGGATCGTCAAAATGAGCGTAAACAGCGCGGACAAAGCTGCTTGCAGTTTGCGTCGCCGGGCGGTGTGGCGATAGACGAAAATGCAGGCGAGGGTAATGAAGAGAACCGGCACAGCCAGGACGGCGAAGATCGCGGCGGGGCGGGGTGTCGGCACGCACGCCGTTTCGTCCATCACCCAGTAGGCGAGCACGCGCATCCCGCCCGTGCTGATGAGGGCGGCGACCAGAGAAGTGATGATGAGCAATTTCCAGCGCACCGGGCGTAAATGTCCTGACTCAACCGCGTCTGCTTAATGTCTGTTGGCGAGGTTGTTTGAGAGAGCAATGGCGGATCGCCGCCAAGCATATCATAGGAGAAGCGAGTGACAAGTTGAAGAACGCGATTCGTGAATCGTCAATCGCGAATGGAAGAAAGTAGGTCTTCTCTATTCACGTTTAACGATACGCGGTTGACGGCTTTCCTCCAGTCGCCCCCCGACAAAATGGTAACTAGAAACGCACTGTTGTACCTGGCGCGGCATGAAGGCTTGAAAGACTTCGCGACGCGTTTCAGCCCGTTCAAAAAGATGACGACGCGCTTCGTGGCGGGCGAGGACATGGCCGAAGCCGTCGCGGCGATCCGCGAGATCAACGCGCGCGGCGCGAGCGCGTCGTTCGATCATCTCAACGAATCGGTCGCCAGCCACGCCGAAACGGAGGCGGAGGTGCGCGAGTATAACCATGTGCTCGCGGCCATCGACGAGACGGGCATCCGCTCGAACGTCTCGATCAAGTTGACGCAATTCGGACTCGAAATAGACCCCGAACTGGCCTACCGCAACGCGCGCGAAGTGGTGGCGGAGGCGGCGCGGCGCGGCAATTTCGTGCGCGTGGACATGGAGCAGTCGAGCGTCACGCAGGTGACGATTGACATCTTCAAACGCCTGCGCTCGGAGTTCGACCTGAACACCGTGGGCATCGTCCTGCAATCATATTTGCGGCGCACCGAAGCGGATGTCGAAGACCTCTTGAAGATTCCGGCGCGCATACGCATCTGCAAGGGCGCGTACAACGAGCCGCCCGAAGTGGCATTCCCGGACAAGCGCGACGTGGACGAAAATTACATACGCGTGATGCGCCGGCTGCTGTCGAGCGGCGTCTATCACGGCATCGCGACGCACGACCCGGCCATGATCGAAGCGACCATCAATCACGCCGCGCGCGAAGGGATCGCCAAAGAGGCTTTCGAGTTTCAGATGCTCTACGGCGTCAGGCGCGACCTGCAAGTGCAACTCGCGAGCGACGGGTATAACATGCGCGTCTACGTGCCCTACGGTAAGCACTGGTATCCTTACTTCATGCGGCGACTGGCGGAACGCCCGGCCAACGTCTGGTTCGTCCTCAAGAATATGTTGAAAGGTTGAAGCGGGAGACTGATGAGCGACTTGGTGTGGATACTGTGGGTGCTGCTCGGCGTGATCCTGATCGTCGCCGAAATCTTCACGTCGGGCTTCGTCCTGCTCTGGTTCGGCGCGGGCGCGATTGCCGCCGCACTGGCCGCGCTGGCGGGCGCGGGCTATCCGTTCCAGTTCCTCATCTTCTTCATCGTCTCGATTGCCCTGACCGCCGCCTCGCGCACAATCTTCACGAAATATCTCGTGCGCGACGAGGGCGGCAGCTATAAGTCGGGCGCAGAGTCGCTGCCGGGGCAGGTGGGCATGGTCGTGGCTTCGAGTCAGGGCGCGCTCTCCCAGGGGGCGGTCAAAGTCTACGGCTCGACGTGGACGGCCTACCCGGCCGAAGGCGAAGAACCTCTGGAGGCCGGCGCGCGCGTCGTAGTCGAGAGCGTTCGCGGTGCGTCCATCTACGTCCGCCGCGCCCCCTCCGCGCCCGACTGGCGGCAGAGCGCGCTGCCGGAAGGAAAGGAAGAATAAGACGGGGAAGGGAAAGGGGTAAAGGTAAAAACAGGAAGCGGGGCGCAGCGTTGAATGGCTGCGCCCCGCTTTTGTCTTTAACCTTTGCCCCTACCCTTGTCTTAAGGGATCGGCGAGGTATCGTCTTCCGTGCCGCGGAGGGTTTCGTCGTCTTCGAGGGCAGAGAGTTCGACGGTGATCGGTTCGGCGTCGGCGGCGACGAGGTCTTCGCCGTCGAAGCGCGCGAGGACGACGGTGATGTTGTCTTCGCCGCCGCGCTTGTTGGCCTCTTTGATAAGTGCGTCGCAGGCTGCGGCGAGATCGCCGCGACTGTCGGCCACGATCTGAAGCATCTCTTCGGCGCGCATCTTGCCGGAGAGGCCGTCGCTGCATAGCAGCATGATGTCGCCGCGCTGGAGGCGGACGCGCGAGATGACGGGCGTGAGATCGCTCTGCGCGCCGAGCGCCTGGAGGATGACGTTGCGGAACATGTGCGTCTCGGCGTCTTCCTCCGTGATCTGGCCGACATCCACGAGTTGCTGTACGAGCGATTGATCTTTGGTCGCCAGTTTGATCTCGTCGCCGCGGATGACGTAGGCGCGGCTGTCGCCGACCTGCACGAAGTCCATCGTATTGCCGGCGACGGCGGCGGCGGTGAGCGTCGCGCCCATGCCGCTGCAACGCGGGTCTTCGAGGCTCTTGCGATGAATGGCGTAGTTGGCGTAGCCGGTGGCGTTGCGCAGGCAATCGACGAGCGAGACGCTCGCGCCCTGATCGTCCGTCTTGTGCTCGGAATCCTCTTCGGTCAGCATCTCGCGCACGCTCTCGACGGCCATGCGGCTCGCCACGTCGCCCGCGAGCGCGCCGCCCATCCCGTCCGAGACGATGAGCACCAGCCCCTCGCTGCCCACTTCAAAGCGGCTAATATCGCCGGGCGGCTCCGGCTTGCCGTCCGAACCGCTCCAATTCGCTCCCGAAGCGAGGTCGAGCACGAGGAAGTTATCCTCGTTGCCCTGGCGGACGCGGCCAACATCGGTTTGTGCGTGTAGCTCGACGAACATACGTTAAGTGACAAGTGACGAGTGAAGAGTGACGAGAAAGAGCGACGGATTTTAACTTGTCACCCGCCGCTTGTCACTCGCCGCTATATTTTCCCAAGCGCCTGATCGAGATCGGCGATGATGTCGTCCACGTCTTCGAGGCCGACGGAGATGCGCACGAGGCCGTCGGTGATGCCGAGGCGGGCGCGCGTTTCGGGGAGCACGGAGGCGTGCGTCATGGTCGCCGGGTGTGAGATCAGAGATTCCACCGCGCCGAGGCTTTCGGCCAGCGTGCAGAGCCGGACGCCTTCGAGCACGGCGCGCGCGTTCGCCAGAGAGCCGACATCGAAGGCGACCATGCCGCCGAAGCCGCGCTGCTGCCGCTTCGCCAGATCGTGCTGGCGGTGCGAGAGCGACCCCGGATAGTAGAGCTTCTCGACCTTCGGGTGCTCTTGGAGAAAGGCGGCGACGGCGCGGCCGTTTTTGTCGTGCTGTTCCATCCTGAGGGCGAGCGTCTTCGTGCCGCGCATGATGAGCCACGAGTCGAAGGGCGAGAGGATCGCGCCCGCGCTGTTCTGGATAAACTTGATCCATTCGGCGTCCTGCTCGTCGTTCAAGACGACCACGCCGCCGACGCTGTCCGAATGGCCGTTCAGATATTTCGTCGTCGAGTGCAGCACGATGTCCACGCCGAACTCCAGCGGGCGTTGCAGGTAGGGCGAAAGAAACGTGTTATCGCAGACGACCCGCGCGCCGCGCGCGTGCGCGATGTCCGAGACGGCCTGCAAATCGGTCACCATCATCACGGGGTTGGTCGGCGTCTCGACGAAGACCATCCGCGTGTTGTCGCGGATCGCGGCCTCGACGTTCGCGGCCTCCGACGTGTCGACGTAGGTAAACTCGATGCCGTAGTTGGCAAGCACGCGCGAAAAGAGCCGGTAGGTGCCGCCGTAGGTGTTATCGGAGACGACGACGTGATCGCCCGCACGGACTAAGCGCAGCGTTGCGTCAATGGCGGCCATGCCGGAGGCGAAGGCGTAGCCGAAGCGCGCGCCTTCGAGGGCGGCGATGTTCTGTTCGAGGGCGAGGCGCGTCGGGTTCTGCGTGCGCGCGTACTCGAAGCCCTTATGTTTGCCTAGTCCTTCCTGCGCGTAGGTCGAAGTTTGATAGATCGGCACGGAGACCGCGCCCGTCGTCGGGTCAGGCTCCTGCCCCGCGTGAATGGCCGTAGTTTGAAATCCCATAACTTCAGTAAATGGCAAATGATGAATGGTGAACAGCCAGCGCGGTCGAAGACTCAAACGCGAATTCGCCCGAGCCCCACTTTTCACCCTGAAATCATAGCTGAAAAACTTTGCGCATCGTAGCCCGCAGAAAGTGTGGTGTCAAACCGCTCAAAGGCACGAGGGAAAAGGGCAAAGGGTAAAGGGGAAGGGAAAGCGGAACTACACACGCCACGCGCCTGCCCCGCTTTTCCCTTTACACCTTACACGTTTCCGGTGCTTTTCCCCCAGCCTTTCATTGACACCCGCGGGTGCGACAGTCTATCTTGCAATCCCGTGAACCACACGGACTCGCCAGCCCAAATTTCCGCCATCGCCGTCATCCCCGCGCGCTTCAACTCGACCCGGCTTCCCGGCAAACCCCTGCTTGACATCTGCGGGCGACCGATGATCGTGCGCGTCTGCGAACGCGCGCTCGCGGCGAAGAACGTCTCGCGCGTGCTGGTCGCCACCGACGACGAACGCATCCGCGATGCCGTGCGCGCGGCCGGTTACGAGGCGCTGATGACGCGCGCCGAGCACCAGAGCGGCAGCGACCGCCTCGCCGAAGCCGCCCTCGCGCTCGACCGGAGTTTCGACATCATCGTCAACGTGCAGGGCGACGAGCCGCGAATTTCCCCGCGCGCCATCGAACGCGCCGTCGCCGCCTTGCAGGACGACCCGGAAGCCGCGTGCGCGACGACTTGCGAGGCCGTCGGCGACGCGGGCGATGTGCTCAGTCCCGACGTGGTCAAAGTAGTATCCGACGGTCGCGGGCACGCGCTCTATTTTTCGCGTTCACCGATTCCATACCCGCGCGAGGCCGTGCGCAAATTCGGTTCGCTCGCCGCCGCGCTCGAAGTCGAACCCGCGCTGCTCTCCGCCTTTCGCAAGCACACGGGGCTTTATGTGTACCGCCGCGCCTTTTTGTTAGAATACGCGCGTTGGCCCCAGTCCGCGCTCGAACGCGCCGAATCGCTCGAACAACTGCGCATGCTCGAACACGGCGCGAAAATCCGCGTGGTGGAAACCGAGGAACAGTCAATCGGTGTGGACACGCCCGCAGACCTCGAACGCGTGCGCGCCCTGTTCGCCGCAGAGAATCTGAAAGAAAGGTAGCCTCGCGATGACTAACGAAGAGATGGAACGCGCCCTTGAATTCCTCGTCAAAAGCCAGGCCGCCTTCGACGCGCGGCAGGCCGCCTTCGAGGCGCAGCAGGCCGCTGTTAGGGAGCGGCAGGCCGCCTTCGAGGCGCAACTTGAGCAGACCAATCAGCAGATCGCCGAGACAGGCAGGCAGTTGCAGATTTACGCGGAAACGCAATCGGAGTTCATCCAGATCGTCACGGCGAGCATGACGCGTCTTGGCGAAGCTCAGGCGCGAGCCGACGCGCAGATCGCGGAGTCGCGCAGACGCACAGACGCACAGATCGCGGAGTCGAACGCCCAATTAAACGCGAAAATAGCGGAGTCGAATGCTCGCTGCGACGCGCAGATCGCCGAGTCGAACGCGCGTCTGAACGAAAAGATTGCGGACACGAACGCGCGGCTGGATCGTCTGGCGGGGATGCTCGAACGCAACCTCGGGGGCGGCAACGGCGCGTCTTGAGCTATTTCCGTCCGGGCGAGAGCGGCGGCCGTGTTCGCTCGTCTATGTAACTTATGAACGACTGGATCGGGTTAGCGTGCATCCTGTTGGTTATTCTGGGCGGCCTGTTTGCGGCGGCACGGCTCGGTGCGCCGCCCGAAAAGATTTCCGAGGAAGAATTCGAGCGGCGCGCGCGCGAAGGCGCGCACACGCGCGCCGCCATGTTTGCGTTGCAGCAGTGGTTGCACCCGAAGGCGGCGCAGGCCGTCGAGGTGCAGCAGGATTTGAGACACGGCTATTACAATAAGAAGAAGATTCCGGGCGAGGGCGACGATGGCGAACCCGCCACGCAGAGGCCGGGTTCGTCCGGCACCTAGAGGAGAGAGATGCCTAAATATATTTTCGTCACGGGCGGGGTGGTTTCGAGTCTGGGGAAAGGTCTCGCGGCGTCGTCCATCGGATGCCTGCTCGAAGCGCGCGGCCTGACCGTCACGCTGATGAAGCTCGACCCTTACATCAACGTTGACCCCGGCACGATGTCGCCCTTCCAGCACGGCGAGGTCTTCGTCACCGACGACGGCGCGGAGACCGACCTCGACCTCGGCCACTACGAACGCTTCACGCACGCACGCCTCACACGCGCGAATAACTGGACGACCGGGCGCATCTACCTCTCCGTCATCGAAAAGGAGCGGCGCGGCGATTATCTCGGCAAGACCATTCAAGTGATCCCGCACATCACGGACGAGATCAAAAAGGCCGTGCATTCGGTCGCCGAACAGGAGGACGTTGATGTCGTCATCGTGGAGATCGGCGGGACGGTCGGCGACATCGAGAGTTTGCCGTTCCTCGAAGCGATCCGCCAGATGGGCAACGAGGAGACGAGGGAAGGGCAGCGCGGCGCGATCTTCGTACACCTCACGCTCGTCCCCTACATCGCCGCCGCCGGAGAACTCAAGACCAAGCCGACGCAACATTCCGTGCGCGAACTGCGCGAGATCGGCATCGCCGCAGACGTTCTGCTCTGCCGCTCAGACCGCCAGCTCTCGCGCGACCTGCGCGGCAAGATCGCGCTTTTCTGCAACGTCACGGAGCGCGCCGTCATCACCGCCGAAGACGTGGACACGATCTACCATGTGCCGCTCGCCTTTCACGAACAGGGACTCGACGAGTTGATCGTAGATTCGCTCGGCCTGCAAGACCGCGCCACGAGCGCAGACCTCTCGCACTGGCGCGAACTCGTCGCGACCATCCGCGAACCGGCGGCGGGCGCAGTCACCATCGGCATCGTCGGGAAGTACGTCGAGCTGGAGGATTCCTACAAGTCTCTGCGCGAGGCTCTGACGCACGGCGGCGTGGCGGGCAACGTGCGCGTGAACGTGCGCTGGGTCGAGTCGGAGAAGTTGATGGAGGAGAATTTCGAGGAACGCCTGCGCGACTACGACGCCATCCTCGTGCCCGGCGGCTTCGGCGCGCGCGGCGTGGCCGGCATGATCCGCGCCATCTCCTACGCGCGCAAGAGCCGCACGCCCTTCTTCGGCATCTGCCTCGGCATGCAGACGGCCGTCATCGAATATGCGCGCTCGATGTGCGGGTTGACGAACGCCGACTCGACCGAGTTCGACCCGGCGACGCCCTACCCGGTCATCTTCAAACTGCGCGACCTCGTCGGCGTCGAGGAGTTGGGCGGGACGATGCGGCTCGGTTCGTGGCAATGCCGCCTCGCGCCCGAAAGCCTCGCCCGCGAAGTTTACGGCGGCCGGCCTGAGATCGACGAGCGTCACCGCCATCGCTTCGAGTTCAACCCGGAATTTCGCGAGACGTTGGAGCGCGCCGGGCTGGTCTTCAGCGGCGAATCGCCCGACGGCCGTTTCGTCGAGATGGTCGAACTGCCGCGCGAGGCGCACCCGTGGTTTCTCGGCTGCCAGTTCCACCCCGAATACAAATCAAAGCCGCTCGACGCGCACCCGCTGTTCACCTCTTTCGTCCGCGCCGCGCTCGAAAACCGGCTGCGCAACGAAACGACCGTGGAAGAAACGCGCGACCCCGAACTGAGCGCCGCCCCGCACCGCGTCGGCGTCGCCGGCGACGACTGAAACGGACGCGGACGTATGAACAATGAACGATGAACGGAAAACAGGTTGTCTTTAGTTCATCGTTCCGCGTTCCTCCTTCATCGTTTTCTTCCTGCTGTACATTTCGGCTGAGAAACCGGACAATAAAGGCGTGTGACAAGTGACGAGTGATAGGTGACAAGATGGAAGAACTCGTTCTGACTTGTCACCTATCACTCGTCACTTGTCACTTGAGATTATGCTTCATTGTCCCACATGCGGTCGGCTGTTCGAGGCGGACGCGCGGACGTGCCCGCACGACGGCGCGACCTTGCGTGCCGATTCGACCGTCGCCGCGCCGGCTCTGTCCGACCCGCTCGCGGGGCGCGTGCTGGACGAGAAATATCGTCTGGACAGCAGGCTCGGCGAGGGCGGCATGGGCACGGTCTACCGCGCGACGCACCTGTTGATTGATCGACCGGTGGCCGTGAAGGTCTTGCACCAGCGTTTCGTCGAGGACGAGGCGGCGCAGGAACGCTTCCGGCGCGAGGCGCGCGCCGCCGGTCGCCTGCAACACACGAACGCCGTGACGGTGACGGATTTCGGGCGCACCTCCGACGGCTGCGTCTACATCGTCATGGAACTGCTCGAAGGGCGAAACCTACGCGAGGTGCTTGCCTTCGAGTCGCCGCTTGAGAGCGGGCGCGCCGTCGCACTGATGTTGCAGGTGGCGGCGGCCGTCGAGGCGGCGCACGAAAGCGGCGTCATCCACCGCGACCTCAAGCCCGCCAACATCTTCATCGTGCAACCGAAGAACGCGCCGCCCCTCGTCAAAGTGCTCGACTTCGGCATCGCCAAACTCGCCGCCGACTCGGGCAACGACTCGGAACAGCACGCGCTCACGCTGACGGGCGTGATGATCGGAACGCCGCGTTACATGTCGCCCGAACAGTGTGACGGCGCGCACCTGACGCCCGCCGCCGACGTGTACAGCCTCGGCATCATCCTCTACGAGATGCTTACCGGCTCGACCCCTTTCACCGGCCCGTCGCCGCTCGCCGTTGCGCTGCAACATTCGTCGAAGCCGCCGCGCCGCCCGACCGAGTTGGTCGCCAATATCCCGCCCGAACTCGAACGCGTCGTGCTGCACGCGCTCGAAAAAAATCCTCTCAATCGCCCGCCGGATGCCGGTGCGTTCAGGCTCGAACTACTGGCAGCGGCCAAACTCGCGGGGGTCGCGCAGTCGCGCGATTATTTCGCGGCCGAGGGGTCGGAGAAGGGGAACGGCGCGGCGCAGCCGACCGGGCGGCTCGTGCTCGGCGAGACTTCCGACGGGCGACGCGACAACGGGAAGACGAACGACACGACGAGGCTCGCGGATGAGACCGACAGGCACAAGCCGCAAACGGGCAGCGTCTCTGCCGCCGCCGCCACGGACGCCTTCGCCATCTCCGCCGCGCCCGGCTCTCCGGCCGTGCCACCTATCACGCGCGTCAGAATCTTGTTGCAGGACAGGCACACGTTGTTTCACAGGCTCACAAAGCCGCCCGTCCTGCTGGCGTCGGGTCTGGTTTTGCTCGTGATGGTAATCAGCCTTACTGCGTATGTCAGGACGCGCAACGGTGCGGCTGTCCCGTTGGAGAACGCGACGCTCGCGGCGACGCCGACGCCTACGCCCGAAGCGACGCCGACGCCTACGCCCGACGAGCCCGCGAACAAAAAAGCGCAGCCGGTCAGGAGCAGCAGGCGCGCGAGCCGGACGGTCGTCAACCGGGGCAGGGAGAAGAAGGGGTCGAAAGTGGGGTCGGCCTTCAGGAAATTAAAGAAAGTTTTGAACCCGTTTTAGCATGGGCGCAGGCGGGCTTAATCATTGCCGCGTCGTTATCAACTATGCCAACCGAATCATCCGTACAATCTTTTCAAGTCGGCGACGCCACGTTCGGCGACGGGCGTTTGACGATCATCGCCGGACCGTGCGTGATCGAATCGCCGGAGCACGCCCTGATGATGGCGCGCGAATGTGCGCGCCGCGCGCGCGCGGCCGGTCTGGATTACGTCTTCAAAGCGTCTTACGACAAGGCCAACCGCACGTCGCACGAGAGTTTTCGCGGGCGCGGGATGCGCGAAGGCTTAGAGGTTTTGCGGCGCGTGAAGGAAGAGGTCGGCGTGCCCGTGTTGACGGACATCCACGACGTGTCGCAGGTCGAACCCGTCGCCGCCGTCGCCGACGTGTTGCAGATTCCGGCGTTCCTCTCAAGGCAGACGGATTTGATCGTCGCGGCGGCGCGCACGGGTCGCGTGGTAAACGTGAAGAAGGGGCAATTTCTCGCGCCGTCGGACGCACGCAACATCGTGCGGAAGGCGCGCGCCGAAGGCTGCGAGCGGCTGTTGCTCACGGAGCGCGGCGTCTCTTTCGGCTACGGCAATCTCGTCGTTGACATGCGCTCGTTTCCCATCATGCGCTCGTTTGGCGCGCCCGTCGTCTTCGACGTGACGCACTCGCTGCAACTGCCGGGCGGACTCGGCCATGCAACGGGCGGGCAATCCGAATACATCGAACCGCTCGCGCGCGCGGGGGTCGCCTGCGGCGTGGACGCGGTCTTCATGGAAGTACACGAACAGCCGGAGCGCGCCCTTTCAGACGGGCCGAACGCGCTGCCGCTCTCGCGGCTCGAACCGCTCCTGCACGTGCTGCGCGATCTACACGAACTCGTCCGCTCAAACGTCGTCATGGAAAATCAGACACGCGCTCAGGTATGAACAATCTTCATCCCCTTAAACTCGCTCTCGTCTTCACGCTGCTGTTGACCTCGACCGGCGCGCGCGCGCAGGAAGAAGCGCGCGCGGTGTGGCAGGTTGTGCGCTTCGACGTGACCGCCACGCTGCCCGCTCCGGCTGCCGCCGACCGCTCGCTCGCCGCACGCGCCATTATCTCGGCCAGAAACGTCGGGTCGGGCGCGGGCAGCAGCTTGACCATGCGCCTCAACTCTGCGGCGGAGATCAAGTCGGCCACGGTGGGCGACGCTTCGGCAAGATATTTCGCGCGTGCGGAGGCGCGCACCGGGTTGCAGCAGGTTTCTCTGACGCTGCCCGCGCCAGTCGCGCCCGGTTCTTCCGTCAACGTCGCGCTCGATTATCGCCTGCCCATCGCCGCGAACACGGGGCTGGCGTCCATCTCGCCCGAAGGCGCGCAGTTTCTGCCGCTCTCCGGCTGGTATCCGTCGCCGAACTCGCAGTTTGCCGCGCGCGGCGCGGACACCGCCCCCGTGCGCCTCACGGTCAACGCGGCGGGCGCAGATACGGTGCTCGCTTCCGGCACGGCCGCGGGCGCGACCTTTGAACAGAAACTTTCGGCACAGCCGTTTTTTCTGACGGGGCGTTGGGACGTGGTCGAAGGCGGAGCGGAGGCGCGCGGCGTGACGGCTTACCTCCCGCGCGGCGCGACCGCAGACGAGCGCAAGCGCGCCGAGACGCTTATCGCGCTCGCCTCGTCGGCGCGCAGTTTTTACGCCGGGTTGTTCGGCGCGTTGCCGGAAACTACGATCAGGCTCGTCGCCGTCACACGCGGCTCGGGCTTTGATCTGGGCGGCACGATTTTGCTCGACACGGCCGTCTTCCGTCGCGCCAAAGTGGACGCGCTGACGGCGCAACTCGTCGGCGAGTCGGTCGCGCGCCTGTGGTTCGGGGGCGCGACGCCCGTGCGGGGCGAAGGCGCGGGTGTCGTGCGCGAAGGTCTCGCGCGCCATCTCGCCACGCTCTTTCTGGAAAAGGAGTTCGGCCGCGAGGCGGTGGACGCCGAACGTTTGCGCCAGCGCATCGCCTACTCGGCCATTGCCCGGCGCGACGCCCCGCTCTCCGTCACCACGCCGCTTGAGCCGACATACTATCTCTCCGTTGCCAACAAGGGCGCGATGATGTGGCGGCTGGCGGATCGCTCGCTCGGCCGCGAAGCATTCCTCTCGCTCCTGCGTGAACAGCTACAAAAGAATCGCGAAGGCGAACTCACGCTCGCAACCTTGCGCGCCGCTCTCAACGCGGCCGGGGGCGCGCCTTTGAAGACCGCGCTCGACGCCGGGTTCGACCAGCCGACCGAACTCGATCTGCTGATCGGTCTGCCGCAACAGCGCGGCGGCGAGTGGGTCTCCGCGCTCAGGAACACCGGCGCGGTCGAGACGAGCGTCAACGCCGTCGCCATCACCGACGGCGGCGAGCGCGTCCTCTCGCAAGCCCTGATTCCCGCGCGTGATTTCGCCGACGTTCGTTTCAAGACCGCCGCGCGCATCGTCCGTGTCGAAGTTGACCCCGAAAAAATCTACCCCCAACTGGACTACGCGAACGACACCGCGCCGCGCGCGCCCGCCCTCGAAGATTCACTCGAAGATGCCACGCGCCTGCTCGCCGCCGGGCAACACGCACAGGCCGAAACGATAGCGCGCGAGATGCTGGCGCGCGCGCCGCTCATGCAGGAGGCGCGAATCCTGCTGGCGCGCGCCCTGCTCGAACAGAACAAGCTGCCGGACGCCGAACGCGAATTCCGCGCCGCGCTCGACGACCGCCTGCCGCTGCCCGCGACGCTCGCCTGGGCCAACGTCGGGCTCGGCGAAATTGCCCTGCGCCGGAATCAGGCGGCGGAAGCCACGAAGTTTTTCAACGAGGCGGTGCGCGCCGAGGGCGGTTACGCGCCCACGCTCGCTGCGCGCGCCTCGCGTCTGAAAGCCGAGGCCGCGACGGGTGCGTCCGCGCCCGCGATTGACGAGAGCGTGCGCGCCGCCGTGACGCAGTTCGATCAGGCGATTCGCGGCGGCCGTAAGGCCGAACTCGACGCGCTGCTCATGCCCGGCGAACTCGCCTCGTTCACCAGAGGTATCATCGCCAGCCAGCCCGAACAGTGGCAGACAAAACTGCTGCGCACCGAATCGCTCGGGTCGGATCGCTTCGCCGCCGACGTTCAGATCACGGCCAAGACGCTCGGCGGCCGCGAACAGTCGGGCACGGCCGTGCTCGTCTTTGCGCGAGGGGGCGGCAACACGTTGCGGCTCGCGGATGTTCCCATCTTCGAGGTGCGTTAGAATGATGGATACAGAGGACACATTGAACATCGAACAACGCGCCGCGCGCGTTAAATTGCTGCTGCTCGACTGCGACGGCGTGCTGACCGACGGGCGCATCACGCTGCTTGAGAACGGCGACGAGGAGAAGAGTTTTCACACGCGCGACGGGCACGGCCTCGTGCTCCTGCACCGCGCCGGGTTGCAGTCGGGTATCATCTCCGGCCGCACCTCGTCCGCCGTCGAACGACGCGCGCGCGATCTCGGCATCACTTACGTGCGGCAGGGGACGTGGGACAAGATCAAAGATTTCGCGGAGGTGCTGGCCGCCGCCGGAGTCGAGGCCGTAGACGCAGCTTACGTCGGCGACGACGTGACGGATATCCCTCTGATGCAACGCTGCGGCTTCGGCGTCGCCGTCGCCGACGCGACCGCCGACACGCGCGCCGCCGCGCATTACACCACGAGTCTCCCCGGAGGCTTCGGCGCGGTTCGCGAAGTCTGCGAACTGATTCTCAAAGCTCAAGGCCGCTGGCCTGAACTCATGCAGCGATATGTGAACAGTGACGAGTGACAGGTGACGAGTGACGAAAAGAAGGCAAGCGTTTTGTTTTAACTCGTCACCTGTCACTCGTCACTCGTCACTTTTTTCACGGAGTGAAAAACTATGACCGCTGAGCGAACGGCAATTTTGTACGTCGAAGACACGCAGGACACGCGTTTTCTTGTGGAGTGGAGTTTGAAGCAGGAGGGCTTCGACGTGACCGCCGTGCAGACGGCGGACGAAGGGCTGACGCTCGCGCGCGAAAATTCTTACGCGCTGATTCTTCTCGACATCGGCCTGACAGACATGGACGGACTCGCGCTCTGCCGCGAGATTCGCGAGTTTAACCGGCACACGCCGATCCTCTTCTTCACCGCTTATGCCTCGCTCCTCGACCATGAAGAAGCGAAGCGTGCGGGCGCGCAAGGCTGCCTGCGCAAACCCGAAGACACCGCCCGTCTCGTCCCCGCCATCCGCACCCTGATCGGGCAGGCCGAAGGCTAAACGTTTAGCCGCGTCGCCTGTCCGGGTCGCCGCCGCCGGACGCGCACGCAAGAGCACTCGCCGGCGTTTCCCCGGTCAACGTTTCTTCGGCTTCGCTTTAAGTTTGCGCGCGGCGCGCGAGCGTTGTTTGCGTGGCCTGTTCGCTTCCGCCTCGGCGGCGAGATTCGCGCGGCAGAGATTGATGAACGTTTGCGTGACGGGTGATTGGTAACCGCCGGAGAGGTAGGCGAAACCGAGTTCCGAATTGATCCGCGCGCCCTCGATCCACCAGCGCACCAGCCGCCCCTCCGCGATCTCTTCCAACGCCGAACGCACCGGCACGATGCCGACGCCCATCCCCGACTCCACCATCCGCTTGATCGAAGTCAGGCGGCTCAACTCCATCGCCACGACGGGGTGCAAGCCGGCTTCGGCGAAGAACCCATCGATCAGGCGACGCGTATTGCCCCCTCGCTCGCCCAGAATGAGTTTCTGCCCCGCCAACTCGAACGCGCTGATGACGCGCTTGTGCGCCAGCGGGTGATCCGGATGCGCAATCGCGATCAACTCGTCTTGCAGCAGCGACTCGGTCTGCACGCCCCGCGCCTCCACCGGCAGCGAGATGAAGGCGATGTCCAACTCGCCCGCCGTGATCTGCCTGACGAGCGCCTCGCTCGTGCCCGACGTGACCGTCACCTCGACGTGTTCGGCGCGCGCGCGCAGTTCTTTCAAAATCAACGGCAGTTGATCGGAGCTGAACATCGCCGAGGCGCTGCCCAGACGCAGGCGGCCGTGCGTCGTGCCCGATAGCTCGCCCAATTCGGCGAGCGCGGCGTCGTGTTCGCGCAGGATGCGGCGGGCGCGTTCGAGCAGCATCTCCCCGGCGTGCGTGAGGACGCAGCGACGGGGCGTGCGCACGAAGAGGAGCGTGCTCGTCTCAAGTTCGAGTTGGCGAATCTGCATACTGATGGCCGCCTGCGTGACGTGGACGCGCGCGGCGGCGGCCGTGAACGTGCCCGTCTCGGCGATGGCCGCCAAAGCCCTCAGTTGTCTTATCTCCATAGGGGGAACCTCGGTATCAGAGTTGATTATCAAGCGGATAAAATCTTTTAGTTTCCATTATATGTCAACTCTTTTTACAATCCGGTCATCATAGCCGATAGGGACGGGCAGCAGCGCCAGGTATCACCGCCCCGGACACACGATGAAGGCCAGACGCGAACCGATAAACCTCTCCCATGCCCCCAGAGACCTGCACGCGCCGCTCATCGTGATCGGCGTGGACGGCGGCGGCACGAAGACCCAGGCCATCATCACGGACGAAGAAGGCCGCGCGCTCGGCGAAGGTCTAGCCGGGCCTTCGAACCCGCTGCGCGTCGGCGTGAGCAACGCGGTGGCGGCGGTGCGCGAGGCCGTGGATCGCGCGTGTGCGTCGGCGAACGTGCGTCGCACCGATATTGCTTCGGCCGAAATCGGGCTGGCCGGAGTGCGCCGCGCCGACTTGAAGGAGCGCATGGCGGATGCCCTCCAGCGCGCGCTCGGCATCAATTCGCTCGAAGTCGTGACGGACGCGGACATCGCGCTCTACGGCGCGACCAATGGTAAGCCCGGTCTGGTGTTGATCGCGGGCACGGGTTCGATCTGTTGCGGGAAGAACGCGCGCCGTAAACATGTGTGCGTCGGCGGGTGGGGGCCTCTGGCGGGCGACGAGGGCAGCGGTTCGTGGATCGCGCGCCGCGCGCTACAGGCCGTGGCGCAGGCGACGGACGGACGCGGCGCGGCGACGCGTTTGGACGAGGCCGCCTGCCGGTATTTCAACGTGGCGACGCCGGACGATCTCTCGCTCGCCATCTACGCGCCGAGCATGACCAACGAGCGCATCGCGGGTTTCGCACGCCATGTGATTGAAGCGGCGGCCGGGCGCGACGCGGTCGCTGGCGGGATCGTCTCAGATGCCGGGCGCGAGTTGGCCGCCGCGGCGTGTACCGTGATCCGAAAGCTGCGCATCGAGCGCGAGAGTTTTCAGGTCGCTTACGTGGGCGGGGTTTTCAGCGCGGCCGAACTCGTTCTCGCACCGTTGCGCGCGGGCGTCAAACGCGTCGCGCCGCATGCCTTTCTCGCGCCGCCCCAACTCTCGCCCGCCGCCGCCGCTGCCGCGATGGCGCGCGAACAGATACGACGTTTAGCCCTCGCGGGATGAGTCTCAAGTCTCAGGTCTCAAGTCCCAA
>DATCWB010000051.1:0-17904 GCA_036566625.1 Pyrinomonadaceae bacterium | reverse complement strand
GCGGGCTGTAACTAACGTCGGGCGGGAGTAGACGAAGCGGGTTTAAGTTTGGGTGAGCGACGTTTCAGATCAACGTCTTTTGGGCGGATCGGCCACGGGGTAAGAGCCGACCCGCGTGAACTTCACCAGCCGCAAGCGGTTGTTCACCCATTCGTAATAATAGATGCCGCTCGCGCCGTAGCGTTCCTCGCCCGGCCGTCCGATGTTCGGTCGGCCGAGTCCGCGCAGCAGCCTGCTGTGCGGGCGAAACGTCCACAGGTCTTCGCCCTCGGGCGGGTCGTAATCCCCGACGATGCTCGTCCATCCGTGCAACTCTTTCGGGAAATAGACGCGGCCTGTGCGCATATCGATGATCGCGCCGAGCGAGCAGCCCGTGCCGCAACCGGCGGACGCGAGCGTGTAATGACCCGCGAAGTTGACGCCCCTTCCCTGCGTCCCTGACGGAGCATCGTGCGGTATTTGCGCGCCAGCCGGTGGCTGCCCAGATCGAGCGGCGCGGCCTTCTCGCGGCTGACGGCCACCGCGTAATCCTCGAAACGCGGCGCATCTGACTCTCCTTGCGCCGCCGACCGGCACGGAGCAATCGCGACGGCGAGCGCGAGACAGGCGAACATGAAACAGAGCGTCTTCATCAATAGTCCCTCAGAGGTTCGTCGTTGCCCGCGGCTGCTCACGGTCTGGATGCCACTTCCGGGGCTTCGCCGGACGGCAGCGCCGGGCATCTTTCCAGTTTCTCCCTCAGGTACTCGTAGAGCGAACGCTCCAGAGACGCGCCCCGCTCGCCGAGTTGAGCGAGCAACTGCCGGCAGGAGAACTCGCCCCCGCGCATCAATACGGCCGATCCCATATCGCACACGGACGTTTCCGCCGTCACGTAATAGAGAGAGTAGCCTTCGTCTTCCGTGAATGTCAGGGCGCGTTCGGCGCGCGTGTGTTTGTCGAAGCAGAATTGGAATCCGATGGGGTGTCCGCCCGCGTCGTACCACACGAACAAGTCCAGGTGTTCGTCGTTGAACCAACGGCGCGGCCCCTGGCCTTGAATCTGTTTGACGTTCCGTATCTCTCGCAGCATAGAGCAATCAAAGCGTCCCTCTCCGTCCTCCCCGCCCGAACGCCGAAGAGCGCGACCGCACGGGAACTATAACGACATCGGCGCGTTTGTCGCCACTAAAAAATAGCCGACACGCAAGCGTCGCACGAAGTGCGGAGACTGAGGCGGCGATGTCGAATCGGCGGCGGGAATCTAAAAAATATTCGAGATGTTCTGTATAATGCACGCCTCAAGTTTTATCAGCCGGTGATACCCGGAGTTCGTTCGTCCGCAGGCGGCACGGCGTAAAAAGTCTCGTGTCGGCGGACAGGCTTCGGAGAAGGATTAGGATATGGCATCACAGCCACAGGCGAACGAAGCGGCGCGGCTGGAGGTGCTGCATCAATTCGAGGTGCTCGACACCGACCCCGAACAAACCTTCGACGACATCACACGCCTCGCCGCTTATATCTGCCACACGCCGATTGCGATCATCACGCTCGTCGACGCGCACCGGCAGTGGTTCAAGGCGCGGGTCGGCCTTTCATTCGACGAGACCGCACGCGATGTTTCATTCTGCGCCCACGCGATCAAACAACCCGGCCCGCTCGTCGTCCGCGATGCGTTGGACGACGCGCGTTTCAGGGACAACCCGCTCGTCAGGGCAGACCCCTACATCAGGTTCTACGCCGGTTCGCCGCTCACCACGGTCGAGGGGTTCAGCCTCGGCACGCTCTGCGTGATCGACCGATACCCGCGCGAGATCACGCCCGAACAGATGGCCGCCCTGCGCGTGCTCAGCCAACAGGTGATGACGCAACTCGAACTGCGACGCACGATCCGGTCTCTCTCTCGCTCTCTCAACGAGGCGAAGAAGAAGGTGAGTGATTTGGAACAGCGTTTGAAGAATGAAGGATAAGACTGCCTCGCCGAGTCGCAAGCCCGAACGAGCCTCACGCCCGAATATCCGCCCGATTCCAACTCTCCATAGCGCGCAATTTCGCGCAGGGGGTGTGGTAAAATTTCGGCCGTCTTTCGTAGTCGTTCTTAATCTCCCGCAGCACGGGCTTTGCCCGCCCGTCGCGTCAAATCAACTTCGTCGCGTCGGCCTAATCTTTCATGCAGACCGCTACCGATACTCTCCGCGCGACTCGCCACGCGAATCACGATAAGGAAAGATTGTCGCCGGTGGCGAACAATGCCTTCCGCGTGCTGGGGCTGTCGTGTCACGCTTCGCAAAGGGAGATTTACGCGGCGGCCTCCTCACTCCGGCGCGCGATCAAGCTGGGCATTGTGAAGCCGCCCGAGCGCGACTTCAACTGGCTCGGTTCGCCCGACCGGACGGAGACCGGCGTGCGCGACGCCCTCGGCCGCCTGACCGTTCCCGCCGCGCGAATTTACGAACGCCTCTTCTGGTTCTTCGACCCGCAGGCGGCGGCAATTCCGCCGAGTCTCTCCTCCCTGCGTGCTTCGGCGACGCGACCGGAAAGTGTAGAGAGTCCTTCCGCGCGACACGACATAGCCCTGCTCTCACTCGCCGTCATGCTCCAACTCGACCCCGCGCTGAAACTAGCTGACGACTGGCGACGGACTTACAGGCTGTGGAGAGAGGTGATAGAGGGAAAGGAGTTCTGGTCGCTGTTGCTGGCCGCCGATCTCAAAGGCGATTTCGAGCAGGCCACCTCCTTCCGCGAGATCGGAGACTTGCGCGGCCGTGCGTGGCGACTCGTCACCTCGCCGGTCGCAGAGATGGCGAAGGATGCCATCGTCCGCGAAGACCACGCGCGGGCGGGTCGCGCGCTCGCCCTGCTCGGCGGGTCGGATTTGCCCCGGACGCTCGCGGATGAATACGAGCAGGAGATTCTGGGACCGGTTGAAGACGAGTTCGACGTGCTGCTCGCCACGGCTTTCAGCAGTTATCGTTACGAGGTGAAAAGCAGCCAGAACATCGCCGAGAGGAGAGAGACGTGCTGGCGCGCGCACGGAAAGTTTAACGAGCAGGTCAAGCCCGCGCTCAAAAAAATTCTTGAGTTGGCCGGGGCGGAGAGCGCGGTCGCGCGTCGTATATTTGCCGCCGCGGCCGAGGCTTTGGACGAGTTGGCCGACGGTTTCGAGACCGGGTTTGATAACGAGTCGAGAATGAAGATGCTGCGCAAGGCATGGCAACTCGCGCCGCCCGACAGCGCGTCACTCCTGCTGATCGAGGAACATCTCGCCGCCGCGGGCGACGTGAGCGAGAGGCAGCCCAAGACCGAGGCCGGGTATGCGCGCCAGTTGAGCATGATGCTGCGTGAGCCGGTGGCGCAACCCGAGTTGTTTACGGCCTACGTGCAAAAGGAGGAAGCGGAGAAAAGTGTGGAGCGGTGGGGTAAAGGGGCGTCGAAATTTATCTTCTTCGTCGTGTTCGCGCTCCTCGTCGGCAAATGTTTTAATAGCCTGCCCGGCTCGCGCAGCAAGAACGCGTTCCGGCCGGTGAACTTCAACGTTGCGATGCCGCGCTTCACGCCGCCGCCGATCCCGGAATCCGCCCTCAAGTCGCTGGTGAATTACATCTCGGTGAGTGAGTTGCAAACAAAGTTGAAGGCCAAGAGGGTGACGCTGCTGCATGTCGGCGCGAAAAGTGAATATGATGCGGGTCATATTCCGGGCGCGCTTTCGATGCCGGAGACGGAAGTGGCCGCCCGCGCCAAACGCCTGCCGAAGCACAGGCCGGTAGTTGTCTATTGCTATTGCGGCGAGTGGGAAACGAGCACGCACGCGGCCGTTCAATTGCAAATACAGGGATTTTCAGACGTGTCCGCGCTCGAAGGCGGCTATCGCGCCTGGCTCGATGCAGGTCTACCCGTCAAACAAACAGCCGGGTTCGAGGACGAACTAACACCGCCCGTCAAACAAACAAACAGGCTGAGCGCGGGTTCAAAGGGAAGCGGAAATTAAACCGCTCACGTTCAGGCATTACCCCTCTCTCGTCGGACTAACTCGGATCGATGGCTACAGAAGAACTCCCGTTAAAACTCGACGTGCCGCTCGCCTCTTTGATCGAGTTGGCGATTGAAAGCTGGCGGTTGGACAGTTGGCTCGCCGCCGCGCCGCCCGAAAAGGTCGCGTCGAAATTGCGACACATCGCGCGCCGCCTGCAAAAATTTTTAAGCGAACGCGAACTAAGCGCGCTCGATTTGACGGGGGGGCGTTATGAGCCGGGCATGTCCGTGGAGGTGCTCGAAGCGTTGGAGGACGACCGACTCGGCGACCGCGAGAGTTTGATTGACGAGATGATCGAGCCGATCATCTTGTGGCGCGGGCGCGTGGTAAAGCATGGGCGGGTGGTGATCAGGCGGGGCGGCGTGGGCACGCCGCCGCCGTCGAAAACCTGAATCGTTCGGTCCGAAAGAGCGGGGAAATTTTAGTTTCGAGCCGGGCAACTCACGATTGTTAAGAGCGGGGTTTCGCATGAGCGCATTTATCAACTACGGCATTGATTTGGGTACGACCAATTCCTGCATCGTGCTGCTCGACGGCGATGAGTTCAGGATCATGCAGAACGCGGATCAGATGAACGTAACGCCGTCGGTGGTGCGTGTGTTGCGTTCGGGGAGCATGATGGTGGGACGGCGCGCCTACAACGCCATTGCCGAAGACCCCGACAACGTGGCGGCCGAGTTCAAGCGACTGATGGGGCAGAAGCATCAACACAAATTTCCGGCCTCGGGGCGCGCGATGTCGCCGGAAGAACTCTCGGCGGAAGTCTTGAAGTCTCTGCTCGCGGACGCGCGTCGCAGGCAGCCTGACACCGGAGACCTCTCGGCCGCCGTCATCACCGTGCCCGCCGCTTTCACCGCGCTGCAATGCGAGGCGACGGCGCGCGCCGCCCGGCTCGCCGGACTCGCCGAACACCCTCTGCTGCAAGAGCCGATTGCGGCCGCACTCGCCTACGGCGCGCGACCCGACAGCGGGGATGAACGCTGGCTCGTCTTCGATCTCGGAGGCGGCACGCTCGACATCGCCGTCGTCTCCACGCGAGAGGGGCGTCTCAGCGTGCTCGAACATCGCGGCGACAACCACCTCGGCGGCAAAGACATTGATCGTCTCATCGCGCAGAAAATCTTCCTGCCGCATCTCGGCGCGCAGTTTTCTTTGCCCGACGCGCCCCACGCCGCGGGGCGACTCCTGCGCAAACTCACTTTGATCGCCGAGTATGCCAAGATCGAACTCTCGAATTCGGACGAAACAATCGTCAGCCTCATCGATCTCGGCGCGGACGCGGAAGGCCGCGACATCGAAGCCGAACTCACGCTCGGTCGCGCCGAAGTCGAGGCGCAGATCGAACCGCTCGTCGCGCGCTGCCTGCAACTGGCCGGCGACACGCTTGCAGCCGCGCGCCTGCGCGGTACTGATCTGGATCGCGTGCTGCTCGTCGGCGGCCCGACGCAGATGCCCTTCGTGCGCCGCAGCCTCGGCGACGCGCTCGGCGCGAAGGTTGATTTTTCGCTCGACCCGATGACGGTCGTGGCTTATGGCGCGGCGCTCTACGGGGCGACGGTGGAGCGCGCGACGGCAGTTGCGCCGCGCGTCGCCGTGGCGGCCGGCAAGCTATCGGTGCGGCTCGCGTTCGACCCGGTCAGCACGTCGCTCGACGCGGCGGTGGCGGGGAAGATTGACGGCGCGCACCCAGAGAACGCGCGCGAGGTGAAGATCGACACCGACAACAATTTTTGGACGAGCGGCTGGCACGCCGTCAGCGACAACTATTTCGAGATTCCGCTCGTCTTGCAGGAAGGGAAGAACAACAAGTTTCTGATCAGCGTGCGCGACGCAGAGGGGCGCGCTCTGGCCGTCGAGCCGTCGGAGTTCTCCGTCCGTCATGGTTTGATGATCAGCGCGCCGCCGTTGCCGCATACGATCTCGGTCGAGTTGGTGCAGCCGGACGGAACGATAGAACTCAGTCCCGTCTTCCCGCGCCGCACGTTGCTGCCCGCCGAAAAGACCCTCTCGTATCGCGCCGCCAACACGCTCAGGCCGAGCGACGCCGAAACGTCTCTGGCGATCAAGCTCTGGGAGGGCGAAGCGCTCGGCGAGCCGCAGGCGAACAACTGGGTCGGCAACATGCACATCTGGAACACACACATCCGCCGCCCCATCCCCGAAGGCGCGGAGATTCAATTGCACATCCGCGTCGATGCCTCGCGTCTCATCACGGTGGAAGTTTTCGTTCCGCACCTGAACGCGAATTTCAGCGAGCGCGTCTACATCCCGCAGGACGAAGAACCCGATTATCTCGAACTGTTGGAAAGCATCCCGCTGGAGATCGAGTCGTACCTGCTGCGCCTGAGCCTGCTGGAAGACCTGCTGCTCATCGGCGAATACGCGGAGGAAGCGGAGAGTTTCGATTTCCCGGAAGTGCTCTATGAAGAGGGCGAACTCCCAACGGCTTCCGGGGCGGGCGAGGGCGGGAACCAATCTTCCTCCCCGGTTAATGACAACAGCCCGCAAGCGGAAATTGATCGGATGCGCCGGGAGATCGAAGATCTGGACATCGAGATCGGCGTGCAGCGGAGCAGCCGGATGTCTCTCGACGCGGACGCGGCGAAGGGCATCGTCGAGCGCGCGCGAGAGATACGCGTGCGGCTGTTGAATCTCGAAAAGCGTTTCGGCCGGAGCGCGAAAACCTCTCGCGCCGCCGACTCGGACTTGCTCGCCGCCGAGACGCGCGAGTACGTTGAGAATTACGGCAACGATTCGCAGAAGGCGCGGTTCAGTGCGCTCGCACGCGAGTTGGAACGCGCGTCGGCGCGCCGCGACGCGCGCGGGATGCAAAAAATCAACGTCGCGCTCAAAAGTTTGCGCGGCCAAATTCTCTATGCGCAGGAGTGGTTCTGGCGCGAGTGGTTCGAGTATTTCCAGCGGCCGGGGCGCAAGTTCGTCAACGCGGAAGAGGCCGCGAAGTGGCTCGCGCAAGGCACGGAGGCGATGCAAACCGACAATCAGGCGAAACTCGAAGAGGCCGTGCGGCGTTTGTGGAGGCTCGAACCCGTCGAAGAGACGGCGGCGAATAAGGAACGCTCGATGCGCCCCGGCCTGAAGTTGTAGCGCGCTCCGAGGCGTTCGGTCGGCAGAGAGAGGAGGCGACCTTGGAATTTTTTCAGATCCTCCGATTTATGGGATTGGCGCGGAACGGTGGGGCGCGGCAAATACCTTGCCATCGGGCTCGCCCTGTTCGCGGTCAAACATAACCTCGACCGCTATGTCGCGCATGCTCGGCCACAACAAAAATCTCGCCGAGAAATAGAGTTGCGAAAAAGACGCGCACGCAGGGCGGTTGAACTTTAAGTGTTGAGAACATCGAACGGCGGAAAGGAACTTTGTTGATTGATGAGAGAGAACAGACTTCGCAACCCGAAAACCATGGCACAGGCAATCGTCTTTTCCGGCGCGCTGCTCTTTGCGGCCTGCTCCGCGCCTTCGGAGAGCGCGCCCACACCTGCGACGACTTCAAACAACCAGCCCAGCCCCGAACTCTTTCAGCAGGCCGATCAAAGTTACGCACAGCGCAGCGACCTGGCACGCGTCCGCGAGGGGTTGGAGACGCTGCGCCGCGCCCGCGCCGTTGATCACAACAACTTCGACGCGGCGTGGCGCGCAGCCCGCCTCAACTACACGCTCGGCGACAAGACCACCGACGCGACCGAGCGCGAAAATGCTTTTCGAGATGGCATCGAGGCCGGCGAGACGGCCGTGCGGGTCGAGCCGCGACGGGTGGAAGGTTATTTCTGGCTCGGCGCGAATCAGGGCGGCTACGCCCAATCGAGAGGGCCGCTCTACGGACTCTCGGCGGCCGAAGGGTTACGCAAACAGATGGAGACCGTGCTCAAACTAGACGAGGGCTTTCAGGGCGGCAGCGCGTTCATGGTGCTCGGCCGACTCGATCTCGAACTCCCCTCGATGCTCGGCGGCGACCCCAAACGCGCCGTCGAAACGCTGGAACGCGGCATGAAATACGGCGAACAGAATGCTCTCTATCGCCTGCGTCTCGCAGAGGCTTACATCAGGAACAAGCGCATGGACGATGCCCGCAAGCAACTCAACTTGATCCTCGAAATGACGCCGCACCCCGCCTTCGTCCCCGAACATCAGGAAGCATTAACGAAAGCGAAGGAACTGCTGGATAAAAGATTCTGACGCGCGACAGCCAAGCGTCGGGGGGTTCTTCGACATGATTTGTTACCAGCGATGATATGCGGGATGACCGGGCTTGACGGCGACGAACGTCCCGCGCCCCGTGGCGCAAACTTTCCCGCCCGCCGTAAGTTCGACTTCGACTACGGCGCGATCTTCTTTGGCTTCGACTACGCGCGCCGTCAAGCGCACGGGAGCGTCGGTCGGCGTCGGGCGCAGGAGTTTGACGGAGTATTCGGCCGTGACGGTGCAGGGCGGCGACTCCGCTCCCGCGCGCCGCATTAAATGCCACGCGGCCGTCCAGTTGGCATGACAGTCAATGAGCGAGCCGATGATGCCGCCGTTCAACATGCCCGGATACGCCTCGTGATGTTTCTGCGGCTGCCATTCGCACACCGTCTCGTCGTCGCCGCGCGCGAAACTGCGTATGCGCAACCCCTGTTCGTTGGCCGGGCCGCACCCGTAGCAGGCCAGCCCCGGCGCGTACCTTTCCTGTAGACTCGGCTCGCCCGTCATCCTTCCGCTCCTCCCCCGCGTGCCCTCTCGCCGCTCTCTCTCGCCTGCGTCGGCGATGGCTTTCCCGCCCTTCGGTAAATCGCCACAAAAAGTTTCGGCTCGTGCAACCGCGATGCGCTTTGTGATAATGATATAGCAGCAATTCGCAGATTCACACAAAGAGACTATGAAGAAACTTCTAAACTCAAGCCTCGCCCTCTGCGCCGCCTTTATTTTAGCGGAGCACGCGCCCGCGCAAAAACGTACCGCGCCGAAAACTGAGCAAAAAAAAGGTGCGCCGCAGATGCCGCAGGTCAAACCCGCGCCGACGCCGACTCCGGCTCCCACGCCTGCGCCCGAACCTTTCGATTCGGCGACCGTCGAGCAGATGGCCGCCCGGTGCGTGAAACTTGAGACGGAGGCGGGCACTATCGAAATGAAGATGTTGCCCGAAGTCGCGCCGGAAACCGTGCGCAATTTTTTGAACCTCGCGGCCACGGGCGCGTTCGACACGACTACTTTCAGCCGCGTCGTCAAAAATTTCGTCATTCAGGGGGGCAGTCTCTCGACGCGCGAAACCCTGACGCCCGCCCTCGCCGCCCGCTCCAAGCGCACCGTGCCCGACGAGCCGAATTCAATCAAGCACACGCGCGGCGTCGTTTCGATGGCGCGTTCCGAACGGCCGAACAGCGCGACCACGAATTTCTTCATCCTCGTGGGCAACGCGTCGCATCTGGACGGGACGTTCGCGGCCTTCGGGCGTGTCACGAAGGGCATGGACGTGGTTGACGCCATCAACAAGGCGGCGGTCGAGGGCGAAAAGCCACTCACGCCCGTGCGCATCGGGAGCGCGGTCGTGTTCAACTGTGCCGCCGCGCCGTAAAAGTTTGCGGCGGCATCGTCACCGATCACAGCGCCGGTAGTATCGCCGTCAGCATTCGTCAAAAATATCGCAAACGTTAAGTTAAGGAGAAAGCGAGTTTAGTTATGAGCAGCGTTCCCAATAAAGTTATCTACTCGATGATCGGGGTGAGCAAGTTTTACGACAAGAAGCCCGTCCTCAAAGACATCTACCTCTCTTATTTCTACGGCGCGAAGATCGGCGTCATCGGCTTGAACGGTTCGGGCAAGAGTTCGCTCCTGCGCATACTGGCGGGCGTGGACAAGGAGTTTAACGGCGAGACCGTGATCTCGCCCGGCCACACCGTCGGCTTTCTCGAACAGGAGCCGCGCCTCGACGAGACGAAGACCGTGCGCGAGATCGTGGAACAGGGCGTGCAGGCGACCGTCGATTTGTTGAAAGAGTACGAAGAGATCAACGAGAAGTTTTCCGAGCCGATGTCGGACGACGAGATGACGGCGCTCCTGGAACGACAGGGCGCGGTGCAGGAGAAGCTCGACGCGGCCGACGCGTGGGATTTGGACTCGCGCCTCGAACTCGCAATGGACGCCCTACGCTGCCCGCCGCCGGAGACGCCGGTCAAAATTCTTTCGGGCGGCGAGAAACGCCGCGTCGCCCTCTGCCGCCTGCTCCTGCAACAGCCCGACATTCTGCTTCTGGACGAACCGACCAACCACCTCGACGCCGAATCCGTCAGTTGGCTCGAACAACACTTGCAGAAGTATCCGGGCACGGTCATCGCCGTCACGCACGACCGTTATTTCCTCGACAACGTGGCCGGATGGATTCTCGAACTCGACCGTGGGCAGGGTATCCCCTGGCAGGGGAACTACTCTTCGTGGCTCGAACAGAAAGGCCAGCGGCTCGCCGTGGAAGAGAAACAGGAATCGGAGCGGCAGAGGACTTTGCAGCGCGAGTTGGAATGGATCAGGATGTCACCGAAGGGTCGGCAGGCGAAGTCTAAGGCGCGCATCAACTCTTACGAGGCTCTGGCGAGTCAGGAGACGCAGGGGCGCGCGTCGGAGTTGGAAATTTACATCCCGCCCGGCCCACGCCTCGGCGACATCGTGATACAGGCCGAACACGTCTCGAAAGCCTTCGGCGACCGCCTGTTGATTGACGATTTGACGTTCTCGCTGCCGCCCGGCGGCATCGTCGGCATCATCGGCCCGAACGGTGCGGGCAAAACCACGCTCTTCCGCATGATCACGAAGCAGGAAGAACCCGACGGCGGCAGTTTCCGCACGGGCGAAACGGTCAAACTCGCCTACGTGGATCAGAGCCGCGACGCGCTCGCCGCAGACAAGACGATCTGGGAAGTGATCTCCGACGGGCAGGACATCGTGATGCTCGGCACGCGACAGGTGAACTCGCGCGCTTACGTGGCGCGGTTCAACTTCTCAGGCTCAGACCAGCAGAAGAAGGTCGGTGCGCTCTCCGGCGGCGAGCGTAACCGCGTCCATCTGGCGAAGATGTTGAAGCAGGAGGCGAACGTTTTGCTGCTCGACGAGCCGACGAATGACCTCGACGTGAACACGATGCGCGCTCTCGAAGAGGCTCTGGAAAACTTCGCCGGTTGCGCCGTCGTCATCAGCCACGACCGCTGGTTTCTCGACCGCATCAGTACGCACATTCTCGCCTTCGAGGGCGAGAGCAAAGTAGTTTGGTTCGAGGGTAACTATTCGGAATATGAAGCGGACAGGCGCGCGCGGCTCGGCGCGGCCGCAGATCAACCGCACCGCATCAAGTATCGCCAGTTGACGCGCGGGTGAGACGATGAAGAAACGCGAGCGGCGTGTGATCAAAGCGGGGTGCTGCGGATTTCGCCTGTCGCAATCCGAGTACACGGCGCGCTTCGGCGTGGTCGAAGTGCAGCAGACGTTTTACCAGCCGCCGCAGGTGAAGACGCTCGAACGCTGGCGAGCCGACGCACCGCCCGACTTTGAGTTCACGCTCAAGGCATGGCAACTCATCACCCACGAAGCCCGCAGCCCGACTTACCGCCGCCTGAAAAGAGAATTGACCGAAGGCGAAAAATCGGAGGCTGGTTCGTTTCGCCCGACAGGGATCGTGCGCGAGGCGTGGGATGTGACGCTCGCCTGCGCCGAAGCCTTGCAGGCCACGCGCGTGCTCTTTCAATGCCCGTCCAGTTTCACGCCCACGCGAGAGCACGTGCGCGACCTGCGCGAGTTTTTCGCGCACATCGGACCCACGCGCCGGAAACTCGTCTGTCTCTGGGAGCCGCGCGGAAATTGGCCGGCTGAGTTGGTCAGGGAGTTATGCGATGAACTCGATCTCACGCACGTCGTAGACCCGTTCGCCGCGCGCACCCTGACGCCGGGGCGCTGTTACTATCGCCTCCACGGCCGCACCGGCTGGCGATACCAGTACGAGGATGACGAACTCGCCGAACTCATCACGATGCTGCCGCCGGCGGGCGTCTCTTACGTGCTGTTCAATAACGTGCGGATGCTGGACGACGCCGCGCGCTTTCAGGAGTTGGCGCGCGAGGCAGAGGGGGAGGCATAGCCGTGTCGAATCGAGATACTTTGCAGCATGAAGGGTCGGGCGGATGATGGACGTTGAGTTGAAGGATAAGATCGCGCTCGTTACGGGCGCGAGTTCGGGGATCGGGCGCGCGACGGCGTTGAAGTTCGCGGCGGCGGGCGCGCGCATCGCTTTGGTCGGGCGTGATGCCGGGGCATTGGAGACGGTCGCGGGCGAGATCGCGAAAAGCGGCGGCGAAGCGTTTGCCGTCGCGGCGGATGTCACGAACGAATCGGACGCAGAGAGCGCGGTGGCCGCAAGCGTAGAGCGGTTCGGCGCGCTGGACGTGCTGGTCAACGCGGCGGGCGGTCTGCTCGGCGGGACTGTCGAGACGACGGCGCTTTCGGCCTGGGACGCAATGCTGGATGTGAATTTGCGCGCCGTCTTCCACCTGATGCAACTGGCTATTCCGCATCTCGAAACCCGACAGGGAAACATCGTCAACGTGTCGAGCGTGACGGGTTTGCGTGCCTTCCCCGGCGTGCTCGCCTATTGCGTGTCGAAAGCGGGCGTCGATCAATTGACGCGTTGCGCCGCACTTGAGTTGGCGGGCAAAAAGATCAGGGTCAATGCGGTCAACCCCGGCGTCGTGCGCACGCAGGTTCACCGACGCGGCGGGATGGGCGAAGAGGCATACGCGGCGTTCCTCGAACATTCGCGCACCACACACCCGCTCGGACGCGTGGGCGAAGCGGAGGAAGTGGCCGAGTTGATCTTGTTTCTGGCCTCGTCGCGCGCCGCCTGGATCACGGGCGCGACCTATTCGATAGACGGCGGGCGGGCGCAGACGTGCGCGCGCTAATAGCGTTTCCAGTTTCAGGTTTCAAGTTAAAGAACAAAGTGCTTTTCAGACTCGGCACTTGAAACCTGAAACTGGAAACTCATTGAATTCGCAGGTTCGTGTTTTTGTTCGATTGGTTTTTGCCGCCCGGCGCGTTGCGGTTCGAGTTTGAGTTTGAACTGTTCTTCGCAGTGGGATTCAACTTTGGAGCCGTTCGCTCCAGCTTCTTCTTCTCTTCCTCGATGCGCGCCTTTTGTCTTCTCGCATCGGACTCTGCGCGTTCCAGAGCCTCCTGCGCGCGATAGTCGTCCGGGTCGAGTTCGATGGACTTTTTGAACGCGCCGACGGCATCGCTGTAGCGGGCGAGCTTGTTGTAAGCCAGCCCGATGTCGTAATAGGTTGCGCTGTCCGGCTCCGCCAGTTTCACGCCGCGGCGATAAGCCTCGATGGACTTCTGATAGTCTCCGAGGCGGCTGTAAGCCTCGCCCAGATTGATTTGCGCCTCCGCGTTTTTCGGCTCTTTGTCCACCAGTTTCTCGTAAACTTTGACGGCCTGTTCGTAAGCCTTATCGGCCTCCTCCTTTTTGCCGAGCGCCTTGTAAGCCAGAGCGAGTTTCATGTAGCCCACGGCGAATCCGGGGTCGAGGGTGGTTGCCTGCCTGAATGCTTCGACCGCCTGCTCGTCGCGATTCTGCTTGTAGAGTTCCATCCCGAGCGCGTAATACCCTTGCGCGTCCTCTGTGGCCGGTTGCGGGATGGCGACGGCGGGAGGAGAACTTTCAGGGGTCGCGGCTGCCGGAGTCGGGCTGCCCGTGACGATAATGTCGGTCGCCGGGTTATTTTGTTTGGAACACCCGAACTGACCGAGCGCGAGCGAACAGAGGAGTATGACTTTGACTGAATTTCTCATAGTCGCGACCTGCGAAGTTATAAATTTGGGAGCAGCTATTATCTATTCCAAAACGCGACGCGAGTCAATGGGGCGGAAATGGAATGCGTCGAAGACTCTTTCGCGGCCTTCACCCCGGTACAAAAGAAAGGGCAAAAGAAAGGGCAGGGCACGCCTTGTTTCGTGTGCGCCCCGCCCGTTGGTTGATGTTTAGGTTACTTCAGCCGTTCGCTTTGCTTCGCAGGCAAGTAGTTCGATTACTCCCTGCGACAGATGTTCGACGTGCGAAGGGCGTGGATTTTAATGCGCGTGAAAAATGGAGTCTGTACGAGAACGTACCTGATTCGAGTGATGGGGAAAGGCGAGGCGTGGATTTCGTCCGGACGGAAAAAGGGGTGTCAGACTCCCCCAAGCCTGCCACCCCTTTTGTCTCCGTCCAGTTGCCGTAAAAGGATGAAGCGACTATACGTGTGGCGCGCCCCGCGCAGGTTGCAGAAAGATTGCGGTTGAATTACATAACGATTAAAGCCGAAAATGTTTTTACCCGCCTACTTTTGCTGCTTCATCTTCTGGTCGAGCATGGCGGCGAGTTCGGGATTCATGCCCTTCAAGGCGTTGTATTCGGCGGCAGCCGCCTCACGTTTGCCGGTTTCCAGATACAGCACAGCCAGGCGTAGGCGCGATTCGCCGTCGGTGGGCTTGAGTTTGACAGCTTCCCGGTAGGCTTTGATCGCCTGGTCAAATTTTTTGAGACGGCTGTAAGAGTTGCCTAGATTAAAGAACGCGTCCACATCTTTCGGGTTGTGGCGCGCGGCCTGCTCGAAGGCTTTGACGGCCTCCCCCGGTTTCTGCATGTTGGCGTAAAGATTGCCCAAACCGAAATAGGCTTCGGCGAGGTCGGGCTTGAGGCTCACGGCTTTCTGGAAGGCGTCGAGCGCCTCCTTCGTGCGCTCCTGCTTGACGTAGACGTTGCCCATCTCGTTGTAAACGTTCGCGTTTTGAGGGGTGAGTTTGAGCGACTCGTTGAAAGCGGCGAGCGCATCGTCGAAGCGTTCCAGACGCTGGTAACACTGGCCCAGTTCGTAATGCGCGGCGGCGTCCTTCGGGTCGAGGCGAATGGCCTGCTGGTATTGTGCGGCAGCCTCTTGAAACTTGCCGGCGGTGAAATATATGTTGGCGAGATTATAGTAATTGGTCGGATCGTTTGGATTTTGGCGGATGGCTTCCTCGTCGGCTTTGACGACATCTTTCAACGCCGCGTCAATGTTAGGCGTCGGCGACACGGCCGTGGTGGCCGTTTTATTGGCGGCCGGTTGCGGATTCGATTTTTTGCAGGCCGCCGGAAAGAGAAGAAGCGAAAGTAAGGCGGCCGGAAGCAGCGGAACTCTTTTCATCTGGTACGCTCGCTCATGGGTTGATATTTTGCAGGGCACGGCCGACAAGATTAGCAACGAAACTTTGTCCGCGCAAACGCGCCCCGAAAGTTAAAGGCGTTGTATGTGGTCGGGGTTTGAAACGAGATGCGCGGCGTCGTTTGGCCGGTTTAAAAGCGCGGGCGGCTAAATGGCAAAAGGCCGACTGCGCCCTCGCAACGCAGTCGGCCTTTTGCCTCTCACACCATTCCATTTTGGGGGAAGGATGCGATACGGCGCGGACTCTAACATCAAAAATTAAATCTGACAAGCCGCCGCGAGAGAAATCCGAACGAAGTGCGAACACTTCTACGCGGGCGCGTCAGGCCACGCGCGCGTCACCTTCAAGATGATATTTGACGCAATCGTCCAACTCATGGATCAAATGTTTTTTGTCCACGTAGCCATCTACATATGGCGCGGGCGTCTCATGGCAATCGCCGGGAAAATTCTCGGACGTGATGAGAATGACGGGAACACGTTCACAGCCGGGAATCTCACGCAGTTGCCGGGAAGCGTCAAGCCCGTTCAGTTGGCGCATCCGGTAGTCCATGATCACGAGGTCAACGGGCGTTTCGCGCGCGACCTCCAAAGCCTGCTCGCCGGAGTCGGCTTCGAGCAGGCGGTAAGGGTTTTTCTTGAGAATGTCGCGTGTGAGGCGACGCCAGATGTCGGAGTCGTCTACAATTAAAATGTTCGGCATGCGGGGGAATCCTTTTGCGCTCGGGGTCAGAGCAAAGTCAGATAGTTTCTTAAGCCATATCCTTTTTTAAGTCAACCGACATGACGGGAGTATTTCGTTAATTTTGCAGATCACTTTTTTAGGGACGAGCGCGGGCGTGCCGACGCGTGCGCGGAATGTTTCCAGCGTCGCGCTGCGACTGCCGCAACGCGGCGAGGTCTGGCTGTTCGACTGCGGTGAGGGCACGCAACACCAGTTGCAACGCACGCCCATCAAGATTAGCCAGATCAGCCGCATCTTCATCACACACCTGCACGGCGATCACCTCTTCGGCCTGATGGGTTTGCTCGCCACCTGCGGGCTGGCCGGGCAGGGACAGGAGATACACCTCTACGGCCCGGACGGCCTCGAAGAGTATGTGCGCATGTGCGGCAGAATCTCGCGCACCACCCTCTCCGACACGCTCAAAATACACACGGTCGAACCCGGCCTCATCCACCGCGAAGAAGATTTCGGCGTCACCTGCCAACCGCTGAAACATCGCATCCCCTCTTTCGGCTACCGGGTAACGGAAAGCGACCGGCCGGGGAAGTTTGACGTGGAGCGGGCGCGTGCGCTCGGCATTCCGTCAGGCCCTCTGTACGGCCGGTTAAAGAACGGCGAGCGCGTCGAACTCTCGGACGGGCGCATTGTTGACGGCCGCGAGTTGATCGGGGCGACGCTCGTGGGGCGTTCAATCGTCTATTGCACCGACACGATTTATTGCCGTAGCGCAGTCGCTCTCTCCGAGGGCGCGGACGCTTTGATTCACGAGGCGACTTTCGCCGAACAGGACGAACCGCTGGCCGTGCAGAGCCTGCATTCGACCACCGCTATGGCAGCGCGCGTGGCGTGCGAAGCCGGGGCGCGCCGACTGCTCATCACACACATCAGCCCGCGTTACACGCCGGATGGGCAGATCACGCCCGAAGAATTGCTCGCGCAGGCGCGCGCCGTCTTTCCCCGCACTGACATGGCGCGCGATCTGTTGACCTTTGAAGTCCCCCGGCGGATGGAGAGTTCCGAGGGAGACTTGAACCCCGTACAACAGACATCGGGGTGAGTGATAAACCGCGAAGAGGCCGGGTGATAACCGATTTCAGAGGCGCACTTCGCGATTGAAAAAAAGCAGGGGGAGGGTTAGATTGTCCTCGCCTGACAAAGCCCGTTGCAGAGCGATCTATAAGTCAAACTCCGAGGAGCAGCAAACCCTATGTCACGCCCTTCGCCGCCGCGTAACGATAGATTCGAGGATTACGTCCCCGTCGCCGAACGGCTCGAAAGATTTTACGAGAGATTCCCCGACGGGCGCGTGATCACACACATCATCGAACACAATTCCGAGAGTGGCTTCGTCCTCATGCGCGCGGAAGTTTATCGCTCGCCGGACGATGCGCAACCCGCCGCCACCGGCCACGCCTTCGAGGTGCGCGGGGAAAGTTACGTCAACAAGACGAGTTACATAGAAAACTGTGAAACGGGTTCGGTAGGGCGCGCTCTGGCTCTGCTCGGCTTCGAGGTGAAGCGCGGCATCGCGAGCCGCGAGGAACTCGAAAAGACTTCGCGGATGGCGGCGGACAAGGGGGCGCGTGCGTCCAATGCTGCTCCGACGCCGACTTCAACTCCTGTCACAACCGCTGCCGCCCCCACGGAAAAGAGCGTGAACATCGACGCGGAAATTCTGCAAAGCGCGGGCGCGCTCGGCTACGACGCGGCGAAAGTGCGCAAGTGGATCGATCAGAAGTTCAAGGTCACCGGCGGTCTCGACGCCCTCAGCGCCGACGATAAGCGCGAAGTGCTCAGAGTGTTCCGCGAGAAGGCTTCCCCGGCGGCTGCGAAGGGAACGACCAGATAGCGCGCGAGAAGAGAACCGGAAGCCACTTAATTTATCGCGTCCGGAGTTATTGGGTCCGGCTGCGTCTGAGTAAATGTTCGCGCTTCTCGTCCGGTCTTTA
>DATCWB010000050.1:0-7460 GCA_036566625.1 Pyrinomonadaceae bacterium | reverse complement strand
TCAAAGACAGTGACAAGTGACAAGTGACAAGTGACGAGATCAAGACAAGTCTTTCGGTTTTAACTTGTCACCTGTCACTCGTCACTTGTCACTGTATTAAAGAGGTATAAGGATGAATCGCAGGTTCTTTTTGAAGTCGGGCGGGATCGCGCTGGCGAGCGTGGGGCTGGCGGGCGCGTCGCCGTCGTTTTTGCAGCGCGTCGTGGCGGCGCAAGGAGCGACGGCGGCGGGCGGAGGGCGGCGTAAGACTCTGATCGCCATCTTCCAGCGCGGCGCGGTTGACGGCCTCAACATGATCGTGCCGCACGGCGAGAAAAATTATTACGCGCTGCGCCCCTCAATCGCCGTCGCGCGGCCGGGCAAGGGCGCGGGCGGCGAGTCGGCCATAGACCTCGACGGCTTCTTCGGCCTGCACCCCGCGCTTGCAGGGTTCAAGCCGATGTGGGATGCGAAGCGTCTCGCCATCGTCCACGCCGCCGGGTCGCCCGACAACACGCGCTCGCACTTCGACGCGCAGGACTACATGGAGGCGGGCACGCCCGGCGTCAAGTCAACTCCTGACGGCTGGCTCAATCGTTACCTGCAAACGCGCCTCGATCCTAACCGGTCGCCGTTTCGCGGCGTCGCGCTCGCGCAGAATTTGCCGCGCGCGATGCAGGGGCGCGCGCCCGCGCTCGCCATCTCCAACCTCGCAGACTTCTCGATCCGCGCCGGGCAGTCTTCGCAGACGTTGCAGGGCGGCTTTGAGGACATCTACGAGCAGGCGACGGGCGACGCCCTCCGTGGCACGGGCAAGGAGACGTTCGAGGCCATCGCCTTTTTGAAGCAGGTCAACCCCGCGCAGTACAAACCGGAGAACGGCGCACAGTACCCGCGCACGCAGTTCGGTAACGCCTTGTTGCAGATCGCGCAACTCGTCAAAGCGGGCGTCGGCCTTCAAGTCGCCTTCACGGACATGGGCGGCTGGGACACGCACGTCAACGAGGGCGGCGCGCGCGGCCAACTCGCGGCGCGCCTGACGGAGTTCGGGAACGGCATCAACGCGCTCTACACAGACCTCGGCGCGCGGCGAATGGACGACGTGGTTATTCTCACGATGTCGGAGTTCGGGCGCACCGTGCGGGAGAACGGCAACCGCGGCACGGATCACGGCCACGCCAACGCCATGTTCATCATCGGCGGCCAGACGCGCGGCGGGCGTGTCTACGGCCAGTGGCCGGGACTCGACGCCGACAAACTCTACGACGGCCGCGACCTCGCCTTGACCACAGACTTCCGCGACGTGTTCGGCGAGGTCGCGGCGAAGCACCTCGGCCACGCCGACCTGAAGCGAGTCTTCCCGGGTTATGCCGCGAACGCGGCGAAGTTTCGCGGCGTGCTCGGCTAAAGGCGGGGCGGGATAAAAATTAAGGACGCTGCCCCGTGGCAGCGTCCTTTTTGTTTGCCTTGTTGAGGCGGTTAAAACGCGGCGCGCGCTTCATCCCCGGCTCAACTCTTCGCCCGGCCTTGCGCCCACGCGATGCCGTCCGGCCCTTTGCCCGTCTCGACGCGGCCGACTACTTCCATCTTTTCGAGGTCAACGGCGGCCACGCTGTTGAGTTCTTGCAGGCAGACGTAAGCGCGTTTGCTGTCGGCCGCGACGGCGACGCCCACCGTCCCGCCTGCGATCTTGACGCGCCCCGTCTCTTTGCGCGTCGCCGCGTCGAAGACGACGAGTTCGCCGCCCACCGGGTCGGGGATGAGCACGCGCCGGCCGTCGGGCGTAAAGGCGACGCGGAAGGGAAGCTGCGAGAACTTCGCCAGCGTCTCCACCACCTTGTTCGTCGCCGTGTCGATGACGGAGACCGTGCCGTCGGCGCGGTTGGCCGCCCACACCTCGCGCCCGTCGGGCGAGATGCCGATGCCTTCGGGCGTCTTGCCGACGGCGATCTGCGTGATATTCGGCGGCACGGGCGGCCCGCCCACGCTCAGCGCGGTGACGGTGTTCGAGAGCATGTTGGCGGTGTAAATCTTCTTCGCGTCGGGCGTGATGACGAGCATGTGCGAAACGCTCTCGCCGGTGCCCATCAGCCAGTCAACTTTGTCTGTGGCCGGATCGTAGCGCGCGACGGCGCGGTTGGCCTCGGCCGTGAAATAGATTTTGCCGCCCGCCTCGACGATGCCGTGCGGGCGTCGGAGCGCGCCGAGGTCAACACGCTTCGTCTCCCGGCGCGCCGCGATATCTATGATCGAGAGCGAACTGCCGACGACCTGCTGCGTGCCGTAGTTGCCTACGTAAGCCGTGCGGCCGTCGCTCGATGCGACGACCTCGTGCGGACCCTCGCCGACGGGCACGCGCGCCAGCACCTTCAACGCCACGGGGTCAACAATGGCGAGCGTGTTGTCGGCCTTGTTCAGCACGAGCAGCACGGCCTCGCCCGTGGGCGCGCTCGCCGTCGCAGCCGGAGTTTGCGTCGCGTGTGCGCCGCTCGGTTGAGACAAAGAGAGCGTGGCGGCGCAGGCGAGCGCGACGAGCGCGACACACTTCGAGACAAATCCCATTTTCACGGATCGAGTCCTCCATTTTTTTCGATTCAAAGCCTGAGCGGAACTGCAAACGTCCGGGGCAGGTTAATACGTAAAAGCGTGTGGCGGGTTTCGCGCGGCGTGATGATTTCGAATTGTGCCGGCAGGCGTGAACGTTGAGATGAACATCGCCATCGCGGGCACAGGGGACACGGAGGGGGCGCAGAGGAAGACATCAGACAATTTCAAATTTGAGATCATCTCCCGCTTAACTCTCTGTGTCCCCTGTGCCCGCGATGGTGACTGGCTTAAATACGTGCCCGCCTCAAATTGCCGCCGTCTCGGCGTCTCCCCCGCGCCGCAGAGAGAGGTAAGCCAGAGCCGCGCCGATGAGGATACCGGCGAAGTCCCATTGGAGGTCGTTGGGCGCGTCGTGTTTGCTCCAGATGCGCTGGCCGCCGAAGTAGCGTTCGTCCCAGAGTTCAACGATCTCGTAGAAGGCCGAGAGGCTGAAGAAGACGGCGACGGCGAAGAAGATCGAGAGGCCGAGCGGAAGCGGATGCCCGAAACGACGCAAGCCTTCCGACAGCAGCCAGACGATGAGCGGCATCGTCAGAGCCTGCACCGCCAGGTGCGCGAACTCGTCGTACATGATCGAGCCGAAGACGGTGCGCCCGTACATCGAGAAGAAGTTGCCGAGCGCATCCACCTCAAGCGCGGCGAAGACGAGCAGCAACAGCGCGGGCGGCATCCGGATTTTGTATCGCGCCCGCACGTAACAATAGACCGCCGCGAGCCACGCGCCGCCGACGAGCGTGCAGGTCACAAGCGGCAGGTAACACATCTTGAGCAGGAAGGCCGCGCCCGAGACAACGAGTGCGGCGGTAACAGGCAGTTCCAGACGTTCGAGCAATTTGTTCATAGCTCTGTGCTCCTGCGACGGTTGCTCTAGCCAAAGACTGCGAGGCGTTGTTAGTATATGCGCCGCCCGCGTCCGTCGCTCTAATTTCTTTACTCACCGGAGAACGCTCGACGCCCTAAGTTGATGCGCTAAATTTCCGAGAAAGGGTCTTTCATGCAGACGCCGTTGCGAGAATAATTAACGTCGAGCCTTCACCGCTCGCGCTTCCGCCAACACAACTAAACCACAAACGTCAACTCAAACGTTGGGGAACCTCACCTCATGCAAACCCTTAGATTGAATCCCTCACATAAACCCGTCGGGGAATACTACCGCGCGCTTGAACAGTTCAAATCGCTCAAGGTGTCGCACGAGACGGCGGTGCGCTCGGCCTTTCAGAACCTGCTGGAAGCATGCAGCCGCCAGTTCAGTTGGACGCTCGTCCCCGAGTGGCCGATCAAGCGCGAGCAGCACAGACACGCGCTCAGGGCAGACGGCGCGGTCGTGGATCAGTTCCGGCTGGTACACGGGTTGTGGGAGGCGAAGGACGCGGGCGACGACCTGCGCCGAGAGGTGAAGCGGAAGTTTGCGGCGGGGTATCCGGCCGGGAACATCCTCTTTCAAGCGCCGGAGCGCGCCATCCTCTACCAGAACGACCGCGAAGTCTTAGACGCAGACCTCACCAACGCGGACGAACTGGTCAAGGCTCTGGCGCACTTCTTCGAATACACGCCGCCCGCCTACGAACAGTGGACCCAGGCCGTCGATGATTTCCAGCGTGAAGTGCCGGAGTTGGGACGCGCGTTGACCGAGTTGATCGAGCGCGAACGCAAAAGCAACAGACGCTTTCGCGAAGCCTTCAAGGATTTTTACGAACTCTGCCGCCAGTCCGTCAACCCGAACCTCTCGGAGCAGGCCGTCGAAGAGATGCTCATCCAGCACATGCTCACCGAGCGCATCTTTCGCGGCGTCTTCCATAACTCCGACTTCACGCGGCGCAACGTCGTCGCCGCCGAGATCGAGAAGGTGATCGACGCGCTGACCTCGCAGGCGTTCAGCCGCGAAGCGTTCCTGCGCCGCTTCGACCATTTCTACCGCGCCCTCGAACAGACCGCCGCCACCATCGAAGACTTCGCGCAGAAGCAGGAGTTCTTAAACACGGTCTATGAAAAGTTCTTTCAGGGCTTCTCCGTCAAGGTGGCGGACACGCACGGCATCGTCTACACGCCGCAGCCCATCGTCAATTTCATGGTCAGGAGCGTGGAAGACATTTTGCGGCGCGAGTTCGGCAAGTCTCTGAGCAGCGCGGGCGTCCACATCCTCGACCCCTTCACGGGAACCGGCAACTTCATCGTGCGCGTGATGCAGGAGATCAAAAAAAGCGCGTTGCCCGCCAAGTACCGCGCGGAACTCCACTGCAACGAGGTCATGCTCTTGCCCTACTACATCGCCTCGATGAACATCGAACACGAGTTCAACGAGTTGACCAACACTTACGAGGCGTTTCAGGGCATCTGCCTCGTAGACACGTTCGAGTTGGCCGAGGGCGGGCAAACCTCCCTGTCGTTCATGACGCCGGAGAACACGGCGCGCGTCGAGCGGCAGAAGCGCACGCCGATCACGGTCGTCATCGGCAACCCGCCTTACAACGTCGGGCAGTTGAACGAGAACGACAACAACAAGAACCGCAAGTACAAGGTGATGGACGGGCGCGTCGCCGAGACTTACGCGCGCGACTCGCGCGCGACGAACAAGAACTCGCTTTCCGACCCTTACGTGAAGGCGATCCGGTGGGCATCAGACCGTATCGGCGACGAAGGGATCGTCGCGCTCGTGACGAACAGCAGTTTCATAGACAATCTCGCGTTCGACGGGATGCGCAAAAATCTGGCGAAGGATTTTGCTTCGCTCTACGTGATCGATCTGGGCGGCAACGTGCGGAAGAATCCGAAGCTATCGGGCACGACGCATAACGTTTTCGGCATACAGGTCGGCGTGAGCATCAACATTTTCGTGAGAAAACATGCGACGGAGAAAGCACGCATCTACTACGCGCGTGTGGACGAACTCTGGCGCAAGGGCGAGAAGTACGCCTACCTTGAAGAGAAGGAGCACGTCGGCAACGTCGCGTGGCAGGAACTGGAGCCGGACGCGAAAGGGAACTGGCTGACGGAGGGGATGCGAGATGAGTTTGAAACCTTCGTGCCGATGGGGCTTAAAGAAAATAAAGATAAGGCAAACACGGAAGCGCTCTTCCGAACCTTCGGCGGGGGCGTAAAAACTAACCGAGATACATGGGTTTATAACTTCGATCAAGATTCGCTTGCCGCTAACATTAAGCGCACGATTGAAGCCTATAATGAGCAAGTCTATAAGTGGAGTCGTGTAGCACGCGACAAAAAGAGAGTTGATTCTTTTGTCACCTACGACAATGATCGAATCGCCTGGAGTAGGGACTTAAAACTCGATTTACGAAAAGGGCGCAATGCTCAATTCTCTTTGGCTAAAGTTAGACGTGCTTTATATCGCCCGTTCACCAAATCCTTTTTGTTCTTCGATAGAGTGTTGAATGAAGAGGTTTATGTTTTTCCTTCAATATTACCGACGCCGCAGGCTGAGCAAGAGAATTATTTGATTTGGCTAAAAGTAGGTTCTGATTGGCCGATGTTTGGCTTAATGTCTAATGTCATAACCGATTTGCTCCCCCAGGGCGGCTCTCAGTGTTTCCCCTTCTACACCTACAACGAAGACGGCGCGAACCGGCGCGAGAACATCACGGATTGGGCGTTGGAGAAGTTCCGCGCGCAGTACGCGGACGGCGCGATCACGAAATGGGACATCTTCCATTACGTCTATGCGCTGCTGCACCACCCGCTCTACCGCGAGCGTTACGCCGCCAACCTCAAACGCGAACTGCCGCGCGTGCCCTTCGCGCCCGACTTCCACGCCTTCGCACGCGCGGGCGCGCGTCTCGCGGAGATTCACGTCAACTATGAACGCGCCGACGAATACCCGCTCGGACGACTCGAACAAAAGGGCGTCGCGCTTGACTGGCGCGTCGAACGCATGCGCCTCTCCAAAGATAAACGCTCGCTCGTCTATAACGAGTTTCTCACGCTCGACGGAATCCCGCCGGAGGTTTACGAATACCGTCTCGGCAATCGCAGCGCGCTCGAATGGGTCGTTGATCAGTATCAGGTAAAGATTGATAAACGCAGCGGCATCACGAACGACCCAAATCGCGCGGACGACCCCGAATACATCGTGCGTCTCGTCGGGCAGGTCGTCGCCGTCAGCCTCGAAACCGTGAAGATCGTCGGCGAACTGCCCGCGCTCGGTCTGGAGCCGGGGCGGCCACGGTAAATTCTCCCGCCCCTCATGCGTAAATGTCTTCGCCCGCCAGCCTCGCGGCCGGGCGCGCTAGTCGTCCCTCAGCGTCGCGGCAATGTTGCCCGGGTCATGTACCGGCACGGGAAGGCATCTGCGAATCTCCGCGAGCAGCGTCACCGATTTGTTGTAGGAGGTGAGCGGGACGCTGACGGGGAAGCGCCGCCCGTCCGCGCGGAGCGCGAGTTCGATGTTGCCTTTGAAGCGGTTGAGGCGCGCGTCGCGCACCGCGCCCCACGGGACGAAACGCCGCCCGCCGAGGCCGTAGATGACAACGCCCGCTTCGTAGAAGGCGATGCGGTAGACGGCAGTGGTGAAATGGAGGAGGAGCATGACGCACGCGAAGGTGACGACGAACGTGAAGAGCCAGCCGAAGAAGTCCGAGGTTGAAGTCGGATCACGCAACTGCCGGTAGACATTCACCACGGCAACCGTGCCGAAGACGAGTGTGTAGGCGACAGACAGCCCGATGGCGAAAATGGCGAAGCCCCTGTGCGGCTCGAAGTCGATGTCTTCAATTTTCATGCGATGCGCCCCGCGTATCCGTCCGGTGTCTAACGGCGCGACACATTTTTCACGCCCGCGCATTGTCCGTCAATCCCGGCTCGCATAAGATGAGTTTGAGACCGACGTGGGAGACTTATTCCAGCCGACGATCCTGCGCTAC
>DATCWB010000049.1:0-3052 GCA_036566625.1 Pyrinomonadaceae bacterium | reverse complement strand
ACCACAGCGCCCAACGCGCCGCGCCCCCCGGCGCGCGCCATCACCTTCGCCGGAGACCTCTCGGTAGTCAGTATTTTCGACGCCGTGCAGGTCATCGAGAACGCGCGCCTCACGGGCACGCTCACGCTCACGACGGCCGGGACGGGCGCGCCCGCCGGCCGCATCCGCTTCAACGAGGGACGCATCGCCGCGGCCGAAAGCGGCCATGATCAAGACGCCGACGCGCTGCGCCGCCTCGTCGAGATGACCGGCGGCGAATTCGATTTCGAGAGATCAAACGAAAGCTATCCCACCACCATTCAGGCCACGAGCAACACGAGTCTCCTGCTCAACGCCCTGCGCGAACTGGACGAGGAAAACAAGTAGGGGAAAAGGGTCAGGGGAAGGGGAAAGAGAAAAGCGGGGCGCAGCCATTCGGCGCTGCTCCCCGCTTCTGCGTTTCACCTTTCCCCGTTACCCCTTTTCCCCTTGTCGCTTAATCCAGCAGGACGCGTGCGCGGAGGGCTTCGGCGCGTTCGAGGGCGGCATGAAGACGTAGGAACTGTTTGTAGTTGTGGCTGCGCTTCTCGATGCGTGCGCGCTCCGACCCGCTGAGGTCGTTCAGGAGGATGAGATCAAGGAAGTCGTAGTAGTCGGGCGCGGCTTTCGGCGGCAGTTCGCGTGCGTAAGAGGTGCGCGCGTTGTCTTCGGCGGTGAAACCGGCGAGCGCGTCGAAGAGGTGATCGGTGGTGACGTGCGAGGCTTCGCGCGCGAGGCGGATGGGGAGGCGCAACTCGAAGAAGCGCAAGCCTTCGGGCGTCGTCACGGTGCGCAGAGACTTCGCGCCCTCGCCGTCGAACGGCGAATCGGGGTCAACCAGTATGCGCAGGAGTCGCGGCTGGTCTTCGACGCTCACGGTGTCGAGCGCGAGTTGCACGCGGTCGGCCAGAAACTTTTCAAACTGCGCGTCGAAGGGATACGTGATGCGACCCTGACAGCCGACGGCCTCGCCCTCGCCCGCCGTGTCGTGCGGCAGGCGCGCGGGGCACTTTTCGCAGATGCTCGTCTCCTCCTGCATCCGCTCGATCTCGATGCTCGCACGCTCGACAAAGCGCAGTTTCTCCTCGGAGGGCGCGGCCTGCTCACCCGTCGTCACGCGCGTGTGGATATTGCCGAGCCGCCCCCAGGCGCGCAGGTGTTCTTCCGTGTAGCGCGCGCGCAACTGGCATGGGTATTCAATCGCAAACTCTAAAGACAAACTGCCTCCCGCCCCGACAAACTTCTCACGCCCGCCGAAGCGGCGACTGACCAATAATGCCGCGCGCATTCTTAACGTGCCGTCGGAGTGCAGGCGTATAATAACAAAGACCCGACGGAAGCGTTAGAAGGCGCACAGGCAACCGAGAACCGGGAGGAAGAGTGTCATGAGCAAAACTGCTAAAAGTTTAACGGCCTGTGCGCTCTTGTTTTACGCCGCTGCCTTTATGAGTTGTCACGTGGTGGCGCAGCCGCGCGATCCCGTGCCCGGCGAGGTGTGGGCTTCAGGCCACCAAGGGGTGTTTTGGTTTGACCTCGGAATCCTCCTGTTGATTGTGGCGGGTGGTTTGACGATCTCCGCGATACGGTTCGCCTACGACAAGGCCGACTGAAACTTTGAGACCTGTAATGCGCTCCCACCCGTGAAGCGGAGCGGCAAATTCGACCGACGGAGTTTTCCCCGAATGGCAACCGCACCCTCGACCCTCGACGCACGCGCGAAACGCACGGGCTCGCCCCTCTTTGATCTGCTCGCCTTCCGCCGCGACCCGCTGAAGTTTCTCACGCGCCTCGCGCGCGAACACGGCGACATCGTTCAGTTCCGCATGGGGCCGCAACGCGCCCTCCTGCTCAATCACCCGGATTTAATCCGCGACGCGCTCGTCACGCGCGGCGACCATTTCCACAAGGGGCGCGCCCTCCAGCGTTCCAAACGCCTGCTCGGCGAGGGACTTTTGACGAGCGAGGGCGAGTACCACCGCCGCCAGAGACGCCTCGCGCAGCCCGCCTTTCATCGCAAGCGCGTCGAGAGTTACGGCGAGGTGATGGTCGAATACGCCGCGCGCGACAGCGCGCGCTGGCACGACGGCCAGACGCTCGACATCGCGCACGAGATGACGCGCCTCACGCTCTCCATCGTCGGCAAGACTTTGTTCGACGCCGACGTGGAAGCCGAGGCCGACGAGATCGGCCTCGCGCTCACGGAGATGTTGGAACTCTTCCAGATGCTTCTGCTGCCCTATTCGGAGTATCTCGAACGCCTGCCGCTGCCCGCCAATCGCCGCTTCGCGCGCGGGCGCGCCAAACTCGATTCCGTCATCTATCGCATCATCAACGAGCGTCGCGCGTCGGGCGCGGACAGGGGCGACCTGCTCTCCATGCTCCTGCTCGCGCAGGACGAAGAGGGCGCGACCGGCGGCATGAGCGATGAACAACTACGCGACGAAGCGTTGACGATCTTTCTCGCCGGTCACGAGACGACCGCCAACGCGCTCGCGTGGACGTGGTATCTGCTCGCGCAGAACCCGGAGGCGGAAGCCACGCTCCACGCCGAACTCGACGCGGTTCTCGAAGGCGGGAGACTGCCGACCGTCGAAGACCTTCCGCGCCTGCGCTACACGGAGATGGTGCTGGCCGAGTCGATGCGGCTCTATCCGCCCGCGTGGGTCGTCGGCCGCCTCGCCGTCAAGGATTACGCGGTCGGCGATTACGTCGCCGAGCGGGGAACGCTCGTCCTCATCAGCCAGTACGTCATGCACCGCGACCCGCGCTTCTTCCCCGACCCACTGCGCTTCGACCCCGAACGCTGGACAACCGAAGCGAAAGAGGCGCGCCCGCAGTATGCCTACTTTCCCTTCGGCGGGGGCGCGCGTCGCTGCATCGGCGAGGGCTTCGCGTGGATGGAAGGGACGCTCCTCGTCGCGACCATCGCACGCCGCTGGCGCATGCGCCTCGTCCCCGGCCACCCGGTGGTGCCGCTCCCGCGCATGACGCTCCGCCCGAAACACGGCATACGAATGAATATGGAAGACCGGGA
>DATCWB010000048.1:0-13719 GCA_036566625.1 Pyrinomonadaceae bacterium | reverse complement strand
GTGAGATGTCAGGCGCGCCCGCCTCCAACTTTTGAGCCGGCACTTGTCGAACAGTTATTCCAGCGGTTTGATCCTGGCGGTTGGGTGCGGATGGTGGTTTTCCATTTTTATGGATTTTAATCTAAATTTCTGGAAGGCTATATCATAATTTCTGGAAGGCTACGTCAAAGCCATCCATAAAGTTCCCAATTATTCTTAATTTCAAGGGCCGTCCTTAATGGCTTGGGAATTGCAACTAGGGTCGGCCACAGTACATGAGTCTAAGCGTTTCCCTCCTAAACTAAAACAGTTTAAGCGTGAATTGTGTCGGTTAGACCAAAACATCTGTTGCGTGCGGGGTAACTCGAAGTCCTTCATGTAGTGCTTAAAAATTGAAACCGTCAGCAGCATCTTCCGGGGAGTTAGAAAACTTCCTGTTTCAGGCGTAACCTTCTCAAATCTCAGGAGAACATAAATGAGGCCGAAAGTTCTAATTTTACTGGTTGCTCTCTTCAGCTTTTCGCTGACGGCGGCAGCCCAGACGAGCCGCGGCACTGTCAGCGGCGTGGTAACTGACCCGGCGGGTGCAGTTGTTTCCGGGGCGACCGTGACGCTGACCAGCACCACGACCGGCCTTAGCCGCGATACAACCACTAACGAAGAGGGATTCTATCGCTTCGACGCGGTTGATCTGGGCACTTATTCCGTCAACATCGCGGCATCTGGTTTTGGTGCGCTGACTAAGACCAACATCATAGTCAATGCCAATCAGACTTCCGCCATAGACGCCCAATTGTCTCCGGGCGGCCAAGAAGTAACGATAGATGTGATAGCGGATGCCGGTGCAGCACTCCAGACTGAAGCCCCCGTGCGCGGCGGCAATATTTCGACGGTTCAAATCACACAGTTGCCGATTAGTAGCCGTAATCCGGTCGGTCTCGCCCTGACGCTGCCCGGTGTCTCCAGCAATACCAGCGGCGTCGGTATCGGCAGTTTTTCAGTTAACGGCGCACGCAGCCGTTCAAACAACTTTTTGATTGATGGCACGGAGAACAACGACATTTCGGTTGCCGGGCAAGGCTTCCAGATCACGAACCCGGACGCGGTGCAGGAAGTTTCAGTGCAGACCTCGAATTATGACGCAGAATTCGGACGTGCCGGTGGGGGAGTCGTTAATGTAATTACCAAGGCAGGCACGAATGAGTTTCATGGCACGCTGGCATTCCAATATGACTCAAGCGCCGACGATGCGATCACCAGTTTGCAGTCACGCAACCCTACGGTGATCGCGCGCGGCAGGCCACTCTCCGCCACCCAGTACATTCCTTCGGCAACCCTCGGTGGCCCCCTCTATTTGCCGCGCTTTGGCGAGGGCGGACGCTCGGTCATTGATGGTCGCAACCGGACGTTCTTTTTCGTCGCTTATCAGGAGACGCGTTTTCGCTCACCGGGCGGAACAGTTTCGTTAGTTACACCTACACAAGCGGGACGTGACCGACTGCGTGCGCTTTTTCCGGTAGGTACTAGTCCTAATGTAGATCAACTCCTCAGCCTGACACAGAATGCAGTTGGGACCGCGACCCCATTTAATGTCGCGCTGGGAACGGTGAGTGGTGTGAACCGCGGCGATATTCAGTTCGGGACGTTTTTCAGACCCGTGCCGACAGTATCTACCGGCAAACAGTTTCAGTTGCGCATCGATCACAAACTGGGCGAGAACGATCAGCTTTCAGGACGATTCCTGCGAGACACTAATGTTCAGCCGAGAGGCGGCAGCACAGGATTCGAGGGTTTCGATGCGGATTTCGCGTCCAAATACAACAACTTCCTTCTGACTGAGACGCACGTTTTTTCACCAACTCTGACAAACGAGCTACGCCTCGCCTACAATCGCATTGACTTTGGCTTCCCCTTATCCGATCCGGGTGGGTTGGCCGGGACGCTTCCGTCAACCACTATCGGGAGCGGCGTCTCGGGTTTTGGTGCTAACAGTGCCTTCCCGCAGGGACGCATTGCGAATAACTATGTCGTGCAGGACACGATGACGAAAGTTTCGGGCAATCACACTTTCCGCGGCGGCATTGATTACCTGCGGCAGATTTCGAGGCAATCAGCGCCCTTTAATAGCCGTGGAACGCTGAATTTCGGCAGCAGCACCGGATTTACTTCTTTCGCTAACTTCGTTGACAATTTTGGCGGCACAGGTAGCGTCAGCCGCGACTTCGGCAGCCCGGTCTATTTCCCGTCGCTGCACCGCACCGCTGCCTTCTTCCAAGATCGTTGGAAGGCGACCGAGTCACTGACTCTGACGCTTGGAATTCGCTATGAAAACTTCGGTACTCCGTTCAACACCTTGCGGACGCCGGCTTTCACCGGACTCTTCAATGTTGATCCGGTAACGCTTACCGGCCCATTTAGTCAACCGAACAAAGTTCAATCGGACAATAATAACTTTGCTCCGACGGTCGGCATCGCTTACTCGCCCTCGTTTACAAGCGGTGTGTTAGGCACAATCTTCGGTGAGAAGAGGTCGGTGCTCCGTGCCGGGTACCAGATCGGCTACGATTCATTCTTTAACAACATTGCCTCGAATGCATCGTCGTCTTCTCCCAACTCCATCGTCACTACCATCAGCTCCACGCCCAACGCAGCGAATCCGCGAGGGACGGCAAATTTATCCTCCCAGTTTCCGACCACAGCAGCGGCTCTCACGCCGCGAGACAGTCAAACGCTGATCGATCGTAATCTGGTCAATCCGTACTATCAGCGTTATTCGCTTGGGTTCCAGCGCGAGTTGCCCTTCAAACTCATCATGGATACCTCGTATGTCGGTTCGAGGGGGGTGAAGCTCTTCATCAGTGAAGACGTGAACCCGCTCGTTCGGCCTGAGTTGCGAATTACACCGGCTGCGTTTACAGGATCGAGGACGTGTACTCCGGGAACCGCCGGGTGTCTGATTACGAACCGACTGGATAATCTACAAGGTTCGCGGCTGATTCGCACCAACGGCGGCTCGTCCACGTATCATGCGGGACAGCTTGAAGTCAGACGCCGTTTTGCCGATAACTTCCAGATTACAGGCGCTTACACCTACTCGAAGCTAATCAGCAATGCTGACGAAGTCTTTGCTATCGGCGTTGGTACGGCTGCGACCGTGTCCGCCCTGCCGATTATTCTCGGCGGAGACCGTTTGGAACGTGCCGTGTCGCAATTCGACCGCACACATCGCGGGGTCTTCACTTATGTCGTTGAGAGTCCGTTCTTCAGGGAACAGCGTGGTTTTATCGGAAAACTCCTGGGTGGCTACCAAGTCTCAGGCGTGACGACGTTAGAGTCTGGTTCACCCTACACCGTCTTTAACGGTTTAGACTCAGACGGTATCGGCGGAGGCAATGAGCGCCCGACATTCAACCCGAACGGACAGCGAGGCGTCCGCGCTATCCCCATCGTGGCACCGGCAACACTTCCCGGTTCTACTCCCGGCACAACGATCCCTAATCCCAACTTTGGCGCGATCACCGGCTATTACAATCCGGATCAGGTAATAGGCTTCAACGCGAATGGGACGCCTATATTTGTTAGCGGATTACCGGGACAGCCGACCATCGATCCAAATACCGCACAGTTCATTGTTAATCCGACATTCCTCGCCGGCGCTCCGATGAGTGTTCCGCGCTTTGGTAATCTCGGACGTAATACCGAACGCGCGCCGGGAATCAACAACACTAATCTTAACTTCCTGAAGCGAACGCGGATTAGTGAATCGGTGTCGATAGAAACCCGTGCGGAATTCTTCAACGCCTTCAACCATCCGCAATTCACAAGCAGCGTCTCATCCAATGCGAATTCCACGATTGGATTACGTTTCCTTAATCCGGACACGCCGGTCACAAGCGGCGGTGCAAGAGAGATTCGCTATCAGGTGAAACTCATTTTCTAAGGAAGTGACGCCGGACGGAAGGCAGAAAGCTGCTTTCCCTTTCTAAAAGAGGAATGCCCCGCAGCCATAAAGCTACGGGGCATTCCTCTTTTCCCTGGCCGCTTTCTAACAGCCGAGCATTTTCGCTATGCCCTCAAAGTCGAGCACATGGAGGGGTAGGCCAAGTTGGTTCCGGAGCTCTTCGCGCCTCGTGCCGTCAAGCATGATGGGTTCGTCGCTCTTGAAGGCCACGTTCGGAATGACGACGAAACTGCCCTTGATTTGATCACGTACGGCGAGTATGTCCCGGCCTGTGATGAGTCCGGCGACGACGATGTCAGGCCCGAAATAATCGTTCGGGACGGCGACGACTCGGAGGCGCGTGCCGAAGCGTTCGTTCAGACGCGCCATCAAATCTTGCAAGACTGGCGCAAAGAGTTTGCCGGTCAGGATCGTGCCGTCGAGTTTCGCGGGCGCAGTGGGCGGGCGGCGTTCGAGTTTGCGCCAGAGGCGGCGGAAGTCTTCGTAAAAGGAGCGCACCATCCCGACGCCGTCTTCGATCTGCGGGTAGTCGCCGTAGTGCCGACGCGAGGGAACATTCATCCCGGCGCGCAGGTAAAACTCGTCGCCGAGAAAAGCGAAATTCGTGCCGAGACGCGCGTTCAACTCGCGCTGCAATTCTTTCACCTGCCGGATCGTCCGGCGGCAAAACTCCGGCGTGACGGGCGTCAAGCGCGCGTCGGTGTTATAGCGCGTGAGGCCGAGCGGCACGATGGCGACGCTGCGCAACGTGGGGTAATCGGCGGAGAGGTCGCGGACGGTGCGCTCCAAGATCTCGCCGTCGTTGATCTCCGGGCACAAGACCACCTGCGCGTGAATCTCGATCCCGGCGTCGAGCATGCGCCGCATCTTCGCGCTGATGTCGGCGCGCTGTTTATCCACGCCGAGCAGGTAAGCGCGCACGCCGAGGTCGGTCGCGTGGACGGAAACGTATTGCGGCGTGAGGCGTTGTTCGATGACGCGCGACATCTCGGCCTCCGTGATCGAGGTGAGCGTCGTGTAGTTGCCGTAGAGGAATGAGAGGCGCACGTCTTCGTCGCGGAAGGAGAGCGCGGGGCGCGCGTCGGGCGGGTTGCCGTGGCAGAAGCAGAAGAGGCACTCGTTGGCGCACTGGCGCGGCACGATGTTCTCGAATTGCAACCCGAAATCCTCGCCCTCGCCGCGCTCGATTTCCAGTTCCCACTCCTCACCGTTTCGCTTCAACACGTCGAGCGTCAGTTCGGTCTCGCCGCCCGTCTGGAAACGAAAGTCGAGATAGTCGCGCACGGCGCGCCCGTTGACGCGAAGTATCCGGTCGCCCGCTTCGAGTTCCAACTCGGCGGCGAGGCTCGCGGGCGCGACATCCGAGACTTCGACGCCGCGGCGGCGAATCTGCGTGATGGCTGGTGTGACGGCGAATTCGTACATCTTAAATCAACAGCTCTCCGGTCGAGCCTGACAGGCAAAAACTTGTGACCCCGGCGAAACGAATAGTATCGTCTATCCCCGCGACGGATTCAACTCGCTGACGCGTCAAAACGCCGCATCCGTGTGGTGCAATCTGACCGCCCGCGCTGCCAAAATGATGTGTCCTGACCGCCTCTTGCGCAAGCTTCCGAGGGTTCCGACCGACCACAGGACACACATCAACTTCCTCTCATCCTTCCCGATTTTATGGCAAGCCTTCTATTCGCCCGAACTTGCGCGCTTCGGCCGAAGCGGCCTGCCCGCCCGCCTCGCTCTCCCGCGTTTGAGCGGGGCGGGCGGGCACACGACTTGCCACTAAAATATTCTAAGAGCCGCACCCCAGGCGGCCGAGCGTCGCCGAGGAATTTGCATTTAACAATGAGCATGCCTGAGACAGTTCTCGAAAAACCAGCCGCGCCGGACACTTTCCCACCGATTCACGACCGACCGACCGTCCTGCTCGCGGAAGACGACGCGGCGGTGCGCCGTTACCTCGAAGTCATCCTGCGCCGCGCGGGCTACACGGTAATCTGCGCCGCCAACGGACTCGAAGCGATCAAGGCCGCGTTGTCTTCAAAAATTGATGCCGTCGTAACGGATGCTTTGATGCCGCACCTGAGCGGTCACGAACTCTGCCGTTACCTGCGCGCTCGCCCCGAACTAGCACGCATCCCCGTCCTGCTCCTGAGCGGGCTTGAACCGAACGACGACGCTCCGCCAACCAGCGCCTACGCCGACGCGCATCTCACCAAGCCCGTGCGCCCCGCAGACTTCACCGACTGCCTCGCGCGTCTGCTCGCGGCGAATAGCTGATCTTTCACCAAGCCCAAATCCTAAGTCCTTCGACAAAGAGAGAGGCCGCACTGCGAACAGTGCGACCTCTCTCTTTTGGTTAAACCGGCGATTGCTTGAGCGCGCTGATTTCTAAACTTTCGCCGCCCCCGCGCCGCCGCCCGTCAGCATGCTGTCGAGCGTCGTGTATTCGAGTCCCTGCGCCTCGGCCACCGCCTCGTAAGTCAGCTTCCCGGCGTAGGTGTTGACGCCGGCCTTGAGGCCGGGGTCGCTGGTGACCGCGGAGAGAAATCCTTTGTTCGCCAGTTTCAAAGTGTAGGGCAGGGTGGCGTTCGTCAGCGCGAAGGTCGAGGTGCGCGGCACTGCGCCCGGCATGTTGGCGACGCAATAATGCAGGACGCCCTCGACGTAATAGGTCGGGTCGCTGTGCGTCGTCGGGTGCGTCGTCTCGATGCAGCCGCCCTGATCCACCGCCACGTCAACGATGACGGCGCCGTTCGGCACTTTCTTCAACATCTCGCGCGTGATGAGTTTCGGCGCGGCCGCGCCGGGCACGAGCACCGCGCCCACGATCAAATCGGCCTCCGATATTGCGCCCTGAATCGCGTAGGCCGAAGAAGCAAGCGTCGTGATGCGCGAGAGAAAGATATCGTCGAGTTCGCGCAGGCGATCCAGATTGTTATCAATGATCGTGACGTGCGCGCCGAGGCCGACGGCCATCTTCGCCGAGTTCGTGCCGACGACGCCGCCGCCGATGATGACGACCTTCGCCGCCGGAACTCCGGGCACGCCGCCGAGGAGCACGCCGCGTCCGCCGCTCATTTTTTCGAGATATTGCGCGCCGACCTGAATCGCCATGCGGCCGGCCACCTCGGACATCGGCGTCAGGAGCGGGAGCGTGCCTTTCCGGTCGGTGATCGTCTCGTAGGCGACGCCCGTCACTTTGCGTTCGAGCAGTTGGCGCGTGAGTTCGAGATCGGGCGCGAGATGCAGGTAGGTAAAGAGCAGTTGGCCCTCGCGCATGCGCGGGTATTCGGGCGCAACCGGCTCTTTCACTTTCACGATCATGTCGGCCTGCGCCCACACCTCGTCCGCCGTCTCTAAGATCGTCGCGCCCGCGCGCTCGTACAGCGTGTCCTCGAAGCCCGAACCTTCGCCCGCGCCGCGCTCGACGACGACCTTGTGTCCGGCGTCCACCAGCGCGCGCACGCCCGCCGGCGTCATCCCGACGCGGTATTCATTATCCTTGATCTCTTTGGGGAGTCCGACTAGCACTTTTTAACCTCCAAAAGTCACAGGTCAGAAGTTAAAGGTCAGCGTGGTCTGTGACAGACTACCGACCTTCCGACCTCCGACCTCCGTGTTATTCAAACTTCACTTCGTCAATCTGCGCGCGCTGCAACTTGCCGCTGTAGTCTACGTAGACGGACTTCCACTCAGTGAAGATGTCGAGCACCTGCGTGCCCGCTTCGCGGTGGCCGTTGCCGGTGGCTTTCGTGCCGCCGAAGGGCAGGTGAACTTCCGCGCCGATGGTCGAAGAGTTGACGTAGAAGATGCCCGTGTACATGTCGTTCATCGCGTGGAACGCGCGGTTCACGTCCTGCGTGTAGATGGCCGCAGACAGGCCGTAGCGCACGCCGTTGGCGATCTCGACCGCCTCTTCCAGATTGTTCGTCGGGATGACGGCCGTGACGGGTCCGAAAATCTCTTCCTGCGCGATGCGCATCGCGGGTGCAACGTCCGTGAAGACGGTCGGCTCGATGAAATACCCGTTGGCGTGCGCGCCCGTCTCCAGGCGGCGGCCTCCGGTCGCCAGTCGCGCGCCATCTTCTCTTTCGCCGACTTCGATGTAGCCCATAATTTTATGAACTGCGGCGGCGTTGATGACCGGCCCCATGTCCGTGTTCGCGTCCGCGCCGTCGCCGACGCGCAAACCTTCCGCGCGCTCGACCAGTTTCTGCGTGAACTTCTTATAGACCTTCTTGTGGACGACGAGGCGCGACGAAGCGGTGCAGCGCTGCCCGGAAGTGCCGAACGCGCCCCAGACCGCGCCCTCGACGGCGAGGTCTATGTCGGCGTCTTCCATCACGATGATGACGTTTTTGCCGCCGAGTTCGAGCGAGCAGATGGCGTTGCGGTCGGCGCACGCCCCGGCGATGAGTCGCCCCGTCTCAGTCGAACCCGTAAAGGAGATCAGGCGCACGTCGCGGTGTTCGGTCAAAGGCTTGCCTGCCGCCGAGCCGTAACCCGTCACCATATTGACGACGCCGCGCGGCACGCCTGCTTCTTCGCACGCCTTGACGAGATTGTAAGTGGAGAGCGGCGTGTCTTCGGCGGGTTTGATGACGACCGTGTTGCCGCAGACGAGCGCGGGGATGAGTTTCCACGAAGGGATCGCCATCGGGAAATTCCACGGCGTGATCAGGCCGCAGAGGCCGACGGGCTGGCGCACGCACATGGCGAACTTGTCGGGCATCTCGGCGGGCGTCGTGTAGCCGTGCAGGCGTCGGCCTTCGCCCGCCGTGTAGAAGGTGCAATCAATCGCCTCCTGCACGTCGCCGCCGGTCTCCTTCAAGACCTTGCCCATCTCGCGCGTCATGTCTGAGGCGTGCGAGTCTTTGTCGCGGATGAGAATGTTGCCGAGCCGGAAGAGTATCTCGGCGCGGCGCGGCGCGGGCATCCGACGCCAGCCTTCCGCCGCCGCCTTAGCGGCCGCGACGGCGCGATCCACGTCCTCCGCCTGAGAGACGGGGAAGCGGCCGATCACGTCGCGCGTGTCGGCCGGGTTGACGTTCTCGAAATACTCGCCGCCCGAGGCCGCCACCCACTCGCCGCCGATGTAGTTGCTGTAGGTTTTGACGCCTGCGCGCGCGCCGCCCTTCCTGCCGTTGCCGTTCGCGCCCGCCACTTGTCGCGCTGCCGTGGTTGCCGTGCGCGAGCCTTTTTTCGTCGCGCGGCTTAACGCTTTTTTCGCCTGTGCCATATGTTAAGTGATGAGTGATGAGTGATGAGTGACGAGCAAGAAATTAAGACAAAGTTTTTGTCTTAACTTGTCACTCGTCACTCGTCACTTGTCACTGGTAAGTAAACTGGATGATCGTCTGCGTGATTAGGTTGCGGCGGTCGAGGAACGTGACGTTCATCACGACCGCGTCGCCGACCTTCAGATTGTTGATGACGCGCTCGAACTCGGCCAGCGTGCTGACCGGAATGCGATTAACGCGCTGGATGACCATGTTCTCGGTGATTTGCGCCTCGAAGGCCAGCCCGCTTTGATCCACGTCGCGCACCAAGAGGCCGCGCACGCCCTTGAGGTTTCGCTCGTTGGCGAGTTGCGGCGTCAGTTCGCTCAAGGTGAGTCCGAGGGTCGGGCGGTCTGTGTTACCCGGCTTGTCGGAGTTCACCTTGGGGGCGGCGGGCGTCGGCGTCGGCGTCGCCTCGGCGGCGCTGCGCGGCGGACGTTCGCCCACCGAGACGCTGACGGTGCGCCGTTCGAGTTGGCCGTTCACGTCGCGCAGGAAAGTCAGTTGCACGGTTTCGCCGACGGGCGTGCTCGCCACCTTGTTGATCAAGTCCTGCGAGTTGGCGATGGGCTTCGCGTTGAACTCGACGATGATGTCGTTGACCTGAATTCCAGCAGAGCGCGCGGGGCCTTCGCGCACGTCCGTGATGATCGCGCCCTTCGCGTCCTTCATCCCGTAGACGCGCGCGAACTCGGCCTTCACCGAATCGAGCAGCACGCCGAGGTAGCCGCGTTTGACGCGACCGCCCGAGACGAGTTGACTATAGACGAAGCTGGCCTCGTTCGACGGCAGGGCGAAGCCGATGCCGTTGTAGTCGCCGGTCGAGGTGGCGATCTGCGAGTTGATGCCGATGACCTCGCCGCGCATGTTGACGAGCGGCCCGCCGGAGTTGCCGCGGTTGATGGCGGCGTCGGTCTGTAAGAAACGTTGGAAACTTGACGAGACGGGCGTCGTGCGCTCGCGCGTCGAGATGATGCCGGCCGTGACGGTTTGATCGAGACCGAAGGGCGACCCGACGGCTAAGACCCAGTCGCCCACCTGCGCCTCGTCGGAGTTGCCGAGTTTGACGGTCGGCAGCTCGCGCGCGGTCTCGACTTTGACGACCGCGAGGTCTGTCTCGTCGTCTTCGCCGACGACGCGCCCGCGCATGAGTTCGCCCGACTGCAAGCGCACGGTGATGCGCGTTGCGCCTTCGACGACGTGCTGGTTCGTCAGGATGTAGCCTTTCGGGTCAACGATGAAGCCGCTGCCGACGCCGCGCGAAGGGCGTTGCGGCATCTGGCGGCGAAACATCTCCATCAGGGGATTGTCGCCGCCGCCGTCCTTCTCGTCCGAGTCGTCATCGCTGTTGCTGTTGCCGTTACCCGTGCCGCGCTCGGCCACCTGCGGCGCGGAAACCGTGTCGATGTTGACGACGGCCGGTTCGACGCGCTGCGCGATCTCGGCGAAGGACGCGGAGAGGGCTTCCGGGGCGCGCGCGTTTTGCGCCGCCCGCTGCGAGTCGTTCTGCGCCACGGCAGGTCGTCCCGCCAGTATCGCCCCAATGCCGACGCCCACTACCAGGCACGCCAACCCGAGCGCCGCGATCCACACCCGCAAGCGACGCAAGATCGCCTGCTCCGCCTCATTCGTCTGTCCCTGGGGAAGTTGATACATAGAACTTTTACCGCCTTCTACCGCTCTTGAAAACGTGACGGCCACACGCGCCTCGTGCGCCCGCCCGGTAGCCGACTGAGTTTTGACAGCCGCGCCCTTGTTATCCGAAGCCCGTATTCGCGCCCTCTGATGTGCGAAGCGAAGTCTGTCGAGTATAACGAATCGCCGGACGCCCCGCAAAGCAACAGAGAGATGCGCCCGGCAAATATCCAAAACGCCGGATGAACGACGCGGAACTGTTTCGCAAGTTATCGTTGAGAAACGAAATCAGGGCAATCATATAGTTGACTCGCCCGACGCAGATATGACAAGTCGAACTTAACCAGGTGAGCGTTGATCTCCGAGTTTCGGGTAAGGCTATTCTGTCAGACTGGTCTCTCCGGCTTGTCCTGCGCGGCATCATAAGGTCAAGGCACTAACAACGTGGCATGCTAAGCTATGAGATGTTGTTGACACGCATCCTGCGTGTTATGCCGCGCGGTGCGGCATTTGCCGCTCCATTACGTAGTTCTGCCGTACCCTGCGGTAGAATAGGCGTTATACCCTTACGTTTGAAGAGGGGAGTTGTCGTGATTATAGTGGGTAGCTCCAGAAGAAATGGCAACACATCTTTGATTGTCGAAGTTCTCGCTGAGAAACTTGGCTGTGAAGTGTTCAACCTTTCCGACTATTCTATTAGCTATTACGATTACGAAAATCAGAATGAGGATGATGATTTCGTCGAGCTAGCCGCAAAGATGGTTGAGGCGAGTTATCTGGTATTCGCTACTCCCGTTTATTGGTACTCGATGTCTGGTCAGATGAAGGTGTTTTTCGACCGCTTCACCGATTTGATAACTATTCGGAAACCTGTCGGGAGGAGTCTCGCTGGGAAGCAGACTTTTCTCGTTGCTACAGGTTCTGAACAAAACCTGCCGGAAGGCTTCGAAGCAGCTTTCCGATTGACCAGCGACTACTTCGGAATGAAATTTAAGGGTTCTTGTTACGTTCGATTCAAGGAAGACCTAGCTCCGACACACGGCTTTCAAGAAGTAATCGAGAGATTTTTGCTTCAATTCAGGGACGGGTATAACGAGTCATTGGAGATGACGCCTCGATAGCGTGCTTCTCTAGACGCTTCCTGAAGATTAGGTCGGATGCCTGCGCTCGGCGCATCTCAATTCCGGCGTTAGGCGTCACGAAGGGGCAAGCGTGAGATTCGAAGTCATTGCTGCATTTGCTATCGGGATACTGCTCCCTGTTCTGGAAACTTGCCGTCGCGGTGTCGGTCACTGGAGCGTCGAGTTCGCGACTATGTTCGAAGATTATGTCGCAGGCGCATTGCTTCTGATCGGTGGGTGGGCATCATATCGGTCGCGACCTTGGGGCGCAATGTTCCTCGTACTGGCGTGGGCTTACGTCGCTGGCCTGATGGGCAGCAGTTTCTGGTCTCAGCTTGAAGAGACCTTGCGGCAGACCGCTACAGAGCCGCACAATCTGTTGGTGGTCATCGTCAAGTTTCTATTGTGGGGTACTTGTATCGTGTCTTTGGTTCTATCCTTCCAAAGAGTGATACGTGCGCGTGCCGCCTAACAACGGCATGCAACCCGACCGCGAATAGAGCGGCCTTCAAACGCAAAGGGTGCGTCAACTATATAATTGCCGAAATCAGGGTGAGACAGGCGGCGGAGAATTTAACGGATTGTTTGCGCCGCATCGTCGCCCTAAGCACTATCCATCAGGCGCAGGCCGCGCGGTTGGCGCGCGACGAGAGAAAGATCGTCAGGTAACTTCTGCCAAGTAACTTCCGCTAAGTAACTTCGGCCGCGCGCGCCTTCTCGCTCGCCTTGCGCTCTCGCCTCTCGCTCCAACGCGTTTCGGAGATGATGATGCCGGCGAAGACCAAGGCCGCGCCCACCCAGCCGCGCCCGCCCATCCACTCGCTCGTGCCGATGACGGCGACGGCGAAGGCCGTGGCGAAGACGGGTTCGAGGCTGAAGATGACGGCGGCGTGCGTGGCGGTGGCGCGCCCCTGCCCCCACGTCCAGAGCAGGAACGCGCCCACCGTGGCGACCGTTGCCAGGTAGACGAGTTGCCACACGACGCGCCCGCTCCACGCGAGCGGCATCGTCTCGCGCGCAAGTGCGGCGGGCAGAGCGTCCGCGCCCGCGAAACTCGCCCACACCAGCAAGCCCACCCACACGACGGCGAACAGAGCGGCGATGCACGCGATCTGCAAGACGGTCAACTGCCGCACGTCGTAGCGGCGCGCGTAGACGCTCATCAACGTGATGTGCGTGGCGAACAGGGCGGTCGCGGCGAGCGTCAACATATCGCCGAGGTTGACGCTCGTGTCCGCCCCCTGCGGCGCGAGGATCAACAACCCGCCGAGCGACGCGAGCACGACGCCGAGCAAATTTTCGACGCCCGGCCGCGCGCGCAAAATCAGGTAAGCGACAAACGGCACGAGCGGCGTCGTCAGTCCCGTCACGAAGGCGGATTTCGAGGCGGTCGTGTAAACCTGTCCCGCCGCCTGCAACCCGAAGCCGATACCCATCAGGAGGCCGAGCGTCGCGCCCGCGCGCCACTCCTCCCGGCGCGCCTCGGCCAGCCTGCGCGGAAACATCGCCGCCAGCAAAACGGCCGCCCCCGTGAAGCGGACGAACATGTAAGCCATCGGCGGCCAGACGCCGAGGATGTCCTTCGCCATGAAGAAGGTCGAACCCCAGATGAGCGTCGTCAACATCAACGCGCCGTCGGCCGCCAGGTTGGATTTCAGTCGCATATCAAAAGACGTAAATCGTTCAAAAGACGTAAATCGTGAATCGTAAATCATGAATAGATTCAATCGGGTTTTAATCTATT
>DATCWB010000047.1:0-21009 GCA_036566625.1 Pyrinomonadaceae bacterium | reverse complement strand
AGGTGACAGGGTTAGAAATTCTGTCTTCCTCCTGTCACCTGTCACTTGTCACCCGTCACTAATTTGGAGGTGAGTTAAGAAGATGCAGGATTTTCTGTCGAAGATGGTGGGGAAAGAGTTGGATGTCTTTTGCGGCGGCGTGTCCAGTTTGCACGGCGAGGTGGTGCGGGTCGAGGGCGGCGTGCTGCACTTGAAGGATGCGGAGGGGACGCTCTGCTACGTGGCGGTTGAGAAGATTATCGCCGTGTGGGAGCGGCGCGAGGAGAGCGGCACCCGCGCGGGCTTCCTCGGCAGCGTCGTGAAGTAAAGGTCAGACGCCAAAGGCCGGAGTCTTCGCCCCGGCCTCCGGCGCGCGCGAGCAACGGCGCATAAAATTTAACAGGCCGGCGATTCGGGATTAACCGGATCGTCGGCCTGTCATTTTTAAGGAGCAACCTTAAACTTAATCAGCCAGGGTGGAGGCGGGGAGGGGGACGCGGCGAAAGCCCGTGATGCGGCTGCCCCAGTATCCGCTGAAGGACGAATAGGTGACGCCCTGACTTGTCGAAGCGTGGTAGAAGCCGTTCGCGTCGGCGACGATCCCGACGTGCTTGAGATTGTTGAAGAAGACGAGCGTGCCGAATTTATACTTCTCATCCTCGCCGACGGGCTCGAAGCTCGTCCAGAAGCCGCGCGCGCTGCCGCGCTCGAAGTTCACACCCGCCGACTGGAAGACGCTCCACACGAAACCCGAACAATCGAAGACGCGCGGCCCCGAACTGCCATAGACGTAAGGCGAACCCATGCGCGTGTCAATCGCGGCCATCATCATCTGGTTGAATTGAAACAGGCGCGGGGCGATGAGGCGCGGTTTGGCGAGTTCGGTTTCGTATCTGCTGACGCTGGCGGGCGTGGCCTCGGAGACGACGAACACGTCGTTCTCCAGACGATGCGAACCATCAGGTTGGGTGGCTTGTGCGACCTGGCGCGGGCGGGGCTGATCGGTTTCCTGTGCGACCGCGCCGAAGGCGAAGAGACAGAGGGCGAAACAGGCGGCGAGCGCGCGGGGGAACGGGGTTTTTACAGACATAGAACGGGGGCTTCTTGCTCCTTATTCAAAATCCACAATTGCTGTTGGAAACTTCCGGGGTAGGAAGGATGTAAGCTGCATTTTGTGCAGCCAAAACATCTTACAGTCGCAACATGATTGAAACAAGAGGCAATGTGACTGTTTCGTGACAGGGCATAGTCGTAAATCGACCGGTGGACTAAAAGTGACCGCGAACTAAAGCCCAAATTGGTTCAACCTGAACGATGTGTGCAGAGACCATGCGCTGTTAATTCCAGCGGGAGAAGGATTTGCGCGTTTGAGGCCGAAGAAGTTGGATATATTTTTGCGTGTTCGTGATAGCATGCGGCGGCGCGAGAGGGGACACATACTATGTTATTCATCGAAAGCAAAAGTCTCAATTACGCGGTTGACGGCCGGGCGCGCACGTCGCTGCTGGAAAGTTTGCAGGAGCATGGGTTTGTGCCGTTGATTCGTTCCGCGCGACTGCATTTATACGAGACGGCGCTGGCGGGCGCATCGGAGCAGGCGCGCGCGTTGGAGGACGCGCTCGGGGCGCGCGCCGACCCGGAGACGGAAGCGCCTTACGTGCGCGGAGACCTTTTCTGCGTGGAAGACTACGCTCACTTCCTGTTATTCGGCGACGCCGCGGCCACGGGCGTGCGCGCCGGAATCGTCTACGAAAGCGGGACGGCCGACCCGCTCGAAAAGCTCGACGCCTTTTGTCGCAGCGTGCGAGAGTCGCTCGGCGCGTCGCCGGGCGTCGTTGGACTCGGCGCGGCGAACGCCGGCGGCGCGTCTCCAGGTGCGTCAGGCATGGCGGGCGCATCAGGCGCACCGGAATGGGAGAACCGCGCGGCGCGCGTGTCCGAAAGTTTTCGACGCTTCGCGGCCGACGCGACCGCGACGCCCACGGGGGCGCGCGTCGAGATGGTCGAGGGGTGGCTGCGCACTTCGGGCATGCTCGAAGATTCGCGTGCGCGCGGATACTTACGCCGCCTGAGCGAGGCGCACAAGGAGGGGCGCGCGGCGACGCTTGCCGCGGGGGACGAAAGCGTGCCCGATGCTTTGCTCAACCGGCTGGCGGAAGTGGGTTTGTTGAAACGCGAGATTCTGGTCAGTTGCCGCAAGGATGGGCGCGCCCTGTTTCGCCTGCCATCGCCCGATGCCTTCTCCATGCTCAGCGGCAGCAACGCCGTCTGCAACGAATGCGGCGCGGCCATCGCCGACGAGCGCGCCGAAGAAGTGACCGTGCCGACCTCTCTGAGCGCCACGCTCCTGCAAGACGGCGCGTGGCTCGCCACACACCTGCGCTCGGTCATTACCAAACTAGGCATCCCGGACAGACAGATCGTCGCTCGTCCCACGGTGGGCGACGGCGAGGTGCGGCTGATGGCAAACGTCTGCGGCGAGGCTTTCCTCTTCCTCCTGCACGAGGGTGACTGGACGACGGCGCAGGCGCGGCGCGCGCTCGACGAGCACGCCAAAATCGAGAGCGCGCATCTGGTTTTCGTCGCGACGGGAAAGATACAGGAGGAGGCGCGCGGGCGTCTGCGCGAACACGCGCGACGGCGCACGCAGGGCGGGCGCGAACTCGAATTGATCCTCATCGAAGGCATGGACGCGGTCGCCGCCGAACTCCAACCCGTCTTCGAGCGTGTTTCGGCGGATGCCCTTGCCGAAGAGTTGTGGGAACTCGATACGAGTCTGGGCGTGAGCGCGGGGCAGTTGCTCGCCACGCGCTTCCGCCTCATGCACAGGCCGGGCGCGCGCCGCGATCTGGCCGCCTCCGCCGCCTCGATGTAGGTTTCAAGTTTCAAGTCTGAACGTTCTTCGTTCTTTAACTTGAAACCTGAAACTCATTTGAAACCTGAAACTTGAAACCCGTTTGACAACCATGAGCCTGTCAAGCGAATCTTAGAGAAGTCTAGCTCCCGCTAGAGACGCACCGCCACCGCTCGAAGGATTTACAGAAGAATGAAAACAGTTGCCGCCTCATTGCTCTTAGTGTCCGCGTTCGTCCCCGCGAATGCGCAAACGGAATCCCCGTCTCCGACCCCGGCGCAGTTCAGCCGCCCGCGCAGCGTCGCCGCCAGTTCGCCCGCGCAGGAGCCGCAACGACAGCCCGTGCAGCAGCAGCCCGCGCCGAACGTTGCCCCGCCCATCAGAGTCCCGACGGCGCAGCAACAAACTCCCGCCGGAGTTTCGCCGGGCGCGCCGACAGTCGCCGGCCCGGCGCAGCAACAACCCGCCGCCATGTCGCCGGTAGTCGCTCCCTACGTGCCCGCCATCGCGTTGAAGCCCGCGACGCCCATCAGCCCGGAGAAGGTGCGCGCGCGTATCCTCGAATCGCAACGCGCCTTGAAGACGCGCATCACACCGACCGCTCTCGGGCAGACACCCAACCTGAATTTCGTCACCCTCGCCGCGCTCGACCACGACTCGTCGCAGATTCATCTGCTGACGCTGGCGAAGGAAGTGTTTCTCAAAAAAGATAACGAGATGACCGTCGCCTCTTCGCTCGGCGGCTTCCTGCGCGTGCGCATCGTGCGCTCAAATTACGTCAACACCGCCGTCACCGTCTCCGATCTGACGGGGCGGCAGCTCGCGCCGCTGCTCGTCGAATATCCGATTGAGAAGTTTGGCAGGTATCGCGAGACGGCTTATTACACTTCCGCGCACCCCGCGCTGCTCACGCCCGAACTCGTCAAGAACGGTCAGCATTACGTGCGCACGATGGTTGACCTCGCCGCCAAGCGTCTCAAGGACAAAGGGCATCACATGACGCCCGAAGTTCTCGATATGGCCGAACGCCTCTGTCTGGTCGAACACGTTGACCATGACCGCTTCCGCAAGGAGTCGCGCCTCGCCGTCTTCAACGAGGTCTACGCGCTCTACGCGCTGAACGAACTCGACACCTATCGCTACTCGGTGAGCACGGCCGGGGCGGGCGGCATGGTGCAGATGATTCCGTGGACTTACCAGATGCTCCGGCAGCGTTACCCGGCGGTCGGCCTCAACCCGGATTTCGTGCTCGGCATGCGCAACCACGGCAACGCCCTCGAAGCGATGCTGCTCTACATACGCGACACCTGGAGCGACCTCCTGCTCAACCAGACCATCGCCGACGCGCTCTCGAACAGCATCGCCACGCCCGCCGATCTGATTGCCGCCGGTTATAATTCCAACCCCGCGAAACTCGCCGGTTACATCCGTCGCGGCGGCACGGCCTGGCGCACACTCATCCCGCGCGAGACGCAGATGTATCTACAGATTTACCAGTCGATGGAATCCCTGACGCCCATCAAAGCCCGCGCGAAACAGCCTTCGAAGACGACGCCGCAAACGGCCGAGGTCAAGAGTTAGCCGTCAGGTTCATCCTGTTGAACGTTTAGCCGGGTAGACGCACGTAGGGCGGCGAACTGGAAGTTTTACATTTCAGTTCGCCGCCCTACCTACGTCTGTTCAATTGTTCAATCGCCGTATTGCATCGTGTCGCGGGGTAGCGGCAGGTCGGGGACGGCCTCATCGCGCGACTTATCGGCGTACTGGAGTTTGTAGAGTCGCCAGTAGAGGCCGCGCAGGGTGAGCAGTTCCTGATGCGAACCCTGTTCGCGTATTTCGCCGTGGTGGAGCACGATGATGCGGTCGGCGCGCTGGATGGTCGAGAGGCGATGCGCGACGAGGATGGCGGTGCGGTCGCGCATCACGCGCTCGATGGCCTGCTGGATCAGTTGCTCTGTCTCGGTGTCGATTGAACTCGTCGCCTCGTCGAGAATCAGGAGCGCGGGGTCGAAGGCCAGGGCGCGCGCGAAACTGATCAACTGCTTCTGCCCCACGGATAATCCCGCGCCGCGCTCGCGTACCTCCGACTTGAAGCCTTCGGGCAATTTCTCGATAAAACTCTCCGCGTGCACTTCATGCGCCGCCCAGGCGACGCGCGCGTCCGGCATCTCTGTGCGGCCGAGTCGGATGTTGCTCTCAACCGTGCCGCTGAACAGAAACACGTCCTGCAACACGACCGCAAAGTTTTCGCGCAGTTGTTTCAAGTCCCACTCGCGCACGTCCACGCCGTCCAGCAGCACGCGCCCGCGCTGCACGTCGTAGAAGCGCATGAGCAGGTTCGTGATCGTCGTCTTGCCCGAACCCGTGTGCCCGACGAGCGCGACCGCCTGCCCCGGTTCGACGGCGAAGGATACGTCTTTCAACACCCAGTCCTCGTCTTTGTAGGCGAACCAGACGTTCTCGAATTCGATGCGCCCGCGCGCGCGCCCCGTCCGCACGGGCGCGGCGGGCGATGCGATGGCGACGGGCAGGTCGAGCGTGTTGAAGAGCCGGTGCGAGGCGACCATCGCGGCCTGCAAGACGTTGTACTTGTCGGAGATGTCGCGGATCGGCTGGAAGAGAGCCTGCGAGTATTGGATGAAGGCGACGAGCGCGCCGAGCGTCAGGAGTTGAGGCGCGCCGGGCGTCGTGCCCATCACGCGATAGCCGCCGTACCAGATGATGAGCGCGATGCCGACCGCGCCGATGAGATCGACGAGCGGGAAGAAGACCGCGTAGTAAAAGATCGTGTCCACGTTGGCGCGGCGGTAGTCGTCGTTGAGTTCGTGGAACTTGCGCTCGGATTTCGTCTCGCGGTTGAACATCTGGACGGTCTGCGCGCCCGACAGGTGTTCCTGCAAAAACGAGTTGATGCGCGCGAGCCGCGTGCGCACCATGTCGTAGCCGCGCCGCGCGTGCTTGCGAAACCAGGAGGTCGCGGCGAACAGGAGCGGGACGGTGACGAGCGTGACGAGCGTCAGCCGCCAGTCCATCGCCAGCATGATGCCGATGATGATGAAGATCGTGAGGAGATCGCCGAGCACGTCGGTGACGCCGGAAGTGAACAGTTCGTTCAGGGAATCAACGTCGGAAGTCAGGCGCGTCATGATGCGGCCGACGGGGTGGCGGTCGAAGTAGGCCACCTCCTGATGTTGAAGTTTCTCGTAAAGCTCGGCGCGCAGGTCGTACATGACGTGCTGCCCGACGGTGTTGAGCAAGACCGCCGCCGCGTAAGAGAAGAGGAACGTCAGCAGCAGCACAGCCAGCATCGCGAGCGCGAGCCAGACGAGGCCGCCCGGCTGGCAGGGGACGCCGCCACCGCCCGACTGACACGGCAGGATATACCAGTCAATCGCGTACTGCGTGAACTTCGGTTGCAGCACGCGCAGGCCGTTCAAGGCCAGCGTCAGCAGGAGCGCGGGGACGAGCAGACGCAGGTAGGGTCGCAGGTAGCGCAAGAGGCGACGCGCGACCTGCGTGTCGTAAGTTTTGCCGATGGCCTCTTCTTCGTGAAATTGTCGAACTGCTGTCGCCATGCTTAAAAAAATCCGCCGTTTATAAAGTCGTCTTATTTAAATCTGCGCTCATGTTGCCCGCGTTGTCGGCCTCAATGCCCTGGAACGCGTCGCGCGGGGGGAAGTGCAGGATCAGGCCGGCCGCCGCGATGATGAACGAATGAAGCGCGTAGGACAGCCCCGTGATGACGTAGGCGACGAAACCGAGAAGCGCCGTAAACTCGCACATGGCGAAGGCGAGTATGTAAGCGGTCGTGCCGAGATCGGCGCGTCGCTTATCAATAGCCTGAGCCAGCAGCTTACGCTTAACGAGAAACGAAGCGAGGAAGGTCGTGAAGCCGACCGCGCCGAGCGCCCACGCCAGCGTGTGATTGCCGTCCGCGCTCGCCTCCGGCCGGACGACGTAAGTCAGAGAGAAAAGGAGCGCGAGCGACAGAAGTTGCGCGCCCCAGATGAGCAGCAGACCGCGCCGCCGCGCTTCGGCGGTGGCGCGCACCGGGCTTTCATTCATTCGGCTTTCCCTCCGGAACCAACCGCGATTCCCCTTCATCTTCCCCGCGTTCAGACTGCAATCAAACTTAACTGGCCGCGAGTTCTTCTTCCAACAGTTGCCGCTCGTAAAGCGCAGCGTATTCGCCGCCGCGCGTGAGCAGTTCGTCGTGCGTGCCGCGCTCGACGATGCGGCCTTCGTCGAGCACGCAGATCAGGTCTGCGTCGCGCACGGTCGAGACGCGGTGCGAGACGATGAGACTCGTGCGCTCGCGCATCACGCCGCGCAGTTGCGCGAGGATTTTCTCCTCCGTGTAAGTGTCCACGGCGGAGAGCGCATCGTCGAGAATCAGGATGCGCGGCTGGCGCAGGACGGCGCGCGCAATCGCCGTGCGCTGCTTCTGCCCGCCGGAGAGCGTGATGCCGCGTTCGCCGACGAGCGTGTCGAAGCCTTCGGGGAACGCGCGCACGTCCTCGCTCAAGCCCGCGATCTCGGCCGCCCATTCGACCTCGGCGCGTTCGGCGCGCTCAACCCCGAAGGCGATGTTTTCGGCGAGCGACTCGCTGAACAGAAAAGTCTCCTGCGGGACGTAGCCGATGCTCGAACGCAACTGCGCGAGCGGGTAGTCGGCCAGCGGAACGCCGTCGATCAGCACCGAGCCGCGCGGCGCGTCCATCATGCGCGGCAGCAGATTCATCAGCGTGGACTTGCCCGTGCCCGTGCGCCCGACAAATGCGACGGTCTGCCCGGCCTCGATCACGAGATCGATGTCGCTGAGCACCGGCGGCAAATGTTCGCTGTAGCCGAACGTCAGGTGGCGAAACTCGATGCGCCCCTTGATCGGCGGTTGCGGGCGTGCGCCTTCCGTGTCGGCGATGGCCGGTTTGACCGCGAAGACGGCGTTCATGCGTTTGAGACTCGCCGTGCCGCGCTGGTAAAGGTTGACGACGTAGCCGAGCGCGATGAGCGGCCAGATGAGACGCATGAGATAGAGGTTGAACTCCGTGAACTGCCCGACCGTGATGCGACCGCTGACGGCCAGCACGCCGCCGTACCAGAGAATCAGGACGAAGCCCAGCCCGATCAGAAATTGCATCAGCGGTCGCATCACGGCGTCAATGCGGACGAGTCCGAGATTGCGGTCGGCGTATTCGCGGTTGAGATTTTTGAAGACCGCGATCTCGGCCTCTTCCTGCGCGTAAGCGCGCACCACGCGCACGCCCGTGAAGTTTTCCTGCGCCCGTGCGGAAATCTGCGCGAAGAAATCCTGAATCTTCTCGAAGCGCACGTGTACCTGCTGGCCGAAGTATTTTACCGTCAGAGAAACGAGCGGCATCGTCACGAAGAGCAGGAGCGTCAGGCGCACGCTGACGCGCAGCATGAGGGGCAGGATGAGCACGACGACGAAGATCGTTTGCAGCGTGTACATGATCATCGGCCCGGCGAGTTGGCGCACGGCGGCCAGATCGTTCGTCGCGCGCGCCATCAGATCGCCCGTGCGGTTGGCCTGATAAAAGGAGAGCGGGAGTTGTTGCAGATGCCTGTAAAAGTCCTGCCGGAAATCAAATTCGACATGGCGCGACATGCCGATGAGGATGCGCCGCTGCAAAAACAGGAACGCGCCGCTGATGAGGCTGACGCCGAGGATGACGAGCGCGTAGCTCGTGAGTTTCCCCCACGTTACGTCGGAGCGCAGGCCGTCCACGGCGCGCCCCACGAGCAGGGGGATGAACAGCCCCACCACCACAGAGGCCAGAATGCAGATGATTCCCGTAATCAGCTCTTTTTTATACGGGCGAAAATAGAGGCTGAATTTTTTCAGATCGTCCATAACAGGGAAACCGGCTCGACCGCACGCGAAACCTCGACAGGCTTCGGAGCGAATCCGCCGCGCCTATGATGCGCGACTTCCTCCCCAAAACCAAACGTCGAGACGTGCGGAGCGAGTCTCCGTATTGTAGTGCAAGTGGGTGGCGAAAGTATGCCCGAGAGGGCGCAGGGCAAAGGGCAAAAGGGGAGGGGTAAAGGAAGGATCATCTCCCCCTTACCCCTCCCCCTGATAACCTCGCCCTGCGTTTAGACGGCGGACGTGTGAATTGACGGCTCGGCCTCGGCCTGAGCCGACATCTCGACGGGCGCGCCATACATCTCGTCGCTGACTTCGGTCTGTTCGCTCGGCGGAGTGCAGATGCGATTGCGCCCGGCGTGTTTGGCTTCGTAGAGAGCGCGGTCGGCCGAGCCGACGAGCCCGTCGCGCGAGTTGGCGTGCAGCGGGAAGGTGGCGAGGCCGAAAGAGCCGGTGATGTAGCCGATGCCGGGCACTTCCGTCGTTTCCAGACGCGAGCGCAGACGCTCTGCGACGACGAGCGCGCCGTCGAGTCCGGCCTGCGGGAGGATGACCGCAAATTCTTCGCCGCCGTAACGCGCGGCCGTGTCCACGCCGCGAAGCTCGTCGCGCAGCACGTCGGCGAGGAAGCGCAGGGCGGCGTCGCCCGCGTCGTGGCCGTAGGTGTCGTTGACGCGCTTGAAGTGGTCTATGTCGAGCATGATGAGCGAGACGGGTTGGCGCATACGCGTCGCCAGGCGCAGGTCGCGCTCAAGCTGCATCTCGAAGGAGCGGCGGTTGACGCAGCCCGTCAGCCCGTCGGTCAGGGCCAACTGCTGCATCTGCGTGAACAGGCGCGCGTGATTGACGGCGACGGCCACCTGATCGGCCACCGTGCGCAGGAGCAGGAGTTCGTTCTCTTGCCAGATGCGATGCGGGTCGTCTGAACACACCAGCAGCACGCCCATCGAGCGCGCCTGATAGAGCAGCGGCACGACGGCCAGCGGGCGCGTCTCGTCTTCGGTCTGCGCGCTCGTCCCGCGTTGCTCGTCGAGCACGTAATGTTTGAGGCGGCGCGCGAGTTGGGTGTGGTAGGCGTAGAGATCGTTGACGAGGGCTTCGTGGGCTTCCTGCGTCGGCTCGCCGTCGCGGAAGTAGCACTTCATCACCGGCGACTGCTCGTTTTCGCCTTCGACGTGGAGACCGCTCAGTTGCACGCCGAGCGCGCGCCCGACTTCGTCCACGGTCGTCTGCAAGACGCTCGGCAGCGAGAGCGAACTCCTGATCGCAGATGCGATGCGGTTGATGGCGACCTCGCGCGCGGCCTGTTCTTGCAGGAGGCGTGCGAGTTTGGTCGTGACCGAGACGGTCAGTTGCAGCGAAGTGGCCTTCGGCATGCAGGTGCGCACGGCCTGCGAGAAGGCTTCGGTCTGCTCGAAGCGTTCGGCCGTGACGCGCGCCATCAGGTATTCCAGAGCCGAGTAGACGATGTCCGGCTCGAACGTCCAGATAACTTCGCTCTCCGTGATGGTTTCCGAGCCGTCGTTCGCCTGTCCCGGCAGGGAGACGAGCAGGGCGGAGAAGCGCGCGTCGGCGATGATCACGAAATGCTCGTTGTTCTCGCCCTGAGCCGCGCGCGACAGCAGCATCGAACCGCGCACCTCGTTGAGAAACTGCATCTCGTTGAAGGCGTCGTCAGGCGCGAGGAAGAAGAAGGCGTGGCGCGCCGCCCGCCCTACTTTCAGGACGCGTTCGGCCGAACGCGGCGAACGCTCAACCTGCAAAGGCAAACTCTCAACCACCAAGGCCGCCAGATTGTTCTCCAACACTACGTCCTCGAAATAGCGATGCAGTTGCGCAATCGTCTGATCCGCGCAACGCATTGGCGACAACTGTCTGGAGTGTTGAGAAAGTAGGGCTTGATAAAGAGAAAGCATGAGACTTAGGTGACCGGGCAGACCTGATGAGGCTCGTTCAAGAGGAACTGCGGATGTGAAACTCTAGCCGCCACGTTGGAAGCGGCTCAGACAAAACATATTTTGCATTAATTAACACGTTTTGTCTATGAATATTTACAAGACACATTTACGTGGTCGCGAGACCCGCCGGCCGTTTCACATGGGGCGAGATTACTTGCGCAAAATAAACAACTTAACTGACTTTCAGGTAGGTGGTCAGGGCGGTCAGGACGAGCGCGCCCGCTTCGTTGGAAATCTCGACGGAGACGGTGGCGACGCGGCGTCCGGCGCGAACGACGCGTGCGCGGGCAGTTAATTTGCCTTCCGTCACGGGGCGCAGGTAATGGAGCGTGAGGTCAACGGTGACGGTCTGTTCTCCGGCTTCGAGCGTGGAGAGGACGGCGAAGGCCGAGGCCGTGTCGGCCAGCGAAGCGAGCGCGCCGCCGTGCATGATGCCGCCGAACCGCTCCAACTCCGGGCGCGCACTCATTGAGACGCTGGCCGCGCCGCGTGTGGCGTCTTCAAAATTGATGCCGAGCAGGTGCGCGTAAGGGATGCGCGTCATGCCTTCGCGCAGGCGATTCAACTGTTCGGTGGTCAGCGTGGTTTCGCTCAAGAGTTGTAGAGTGCCGACGGGTCGCTCGATTCGACGATGACCGCCGTGCCATAGGCGAGGACTTCCGTGATGCCGCTGCCCAATTCGGTCGCGTCGTAGCGCGCGCCGATGATGGCGTTTGCGCCGAGTTCGGTGGCGTGCTGCACCATAATCTCGAAGGCCTCGCGGCGCGTCTGCTCGCAGAGGTTCGTCCACGCGGTGATATTGCCGCCGACCATCGAATTGAAGACCGCGCCGATGTTGACGAAGAGGTTGCGCGAGCGCACGACGATGCCGCGCACGATCCCTAAGTTTCGCGTGATGCGGAAGCCAGGAAGCTCAAACGCGGTCGTCACCATGTGCGTGGAGACCGAATAGCTGCGCTCGCTGATCTCGTAAGGCGCGCGGGTTTGGAGAGAGTCGTTGTTCATAGTTGATGCCCCTCTGGAAGCGAAACGTGAGAACTATCAATCGGCGAAAAGAGACGGCTGCGGGTCCCAGTCGTCCTCCTTGTCGCCGCCGCCAACGCGCTCTTCCTCCGGCGTCCAGCGATAGCGGCCGAGGTCGCAGCGGTCGCGCGCGTTGAACTCCACGCCTTCGGCTTCGAGCATGCGCTGCTGCTTATTCATCGGCAACAGCACGCGCCCCGTGGAGCATGCGCCCTGCGCGTTGATGACGCGATGCCACGGGACGGATTCGTCGGCCTTGTTCATGACGAAGCCGACTGTGCGCGCCGTGTACCCCTCGCCGAGAATTTCCGCGAGTTGCCCGTAGGTCATCACGTGACCCACAGGAATGCGACGCACGATCTCGAACACGCGTTCGTTGTAACCCGGCTCGGCGATGTTGGCCGGATTGTTTGCCGCAGCCTTCAGGTCGCGTCCGGCGTCGCCTCGTTTTGATTTCGTGTCCATCGTTTTTTACCGGTCCGGCTGTGTTCGCGCCACCAATCGCGCCACTCTTCAATCGCGCGTGTGCGTTCCGCCTGCGGAGCCGCAGGCTGGAAACCGAGTCAGGTATCGGTCGCGTCGCGCAGGCACATCTCGGCCAGAAAGCGTGTGCGCAGACGCTCGCTCGACAACGATTCGATAAGTTGAGGAATGGACAGGCGCGCGAACCGGGCGCGTTCGGCGGCGAAAGTTTTTCGTTTCTCGTTCGTGGAGTTCATCTCGACTGTTCAGATGCGTTCGAGTTCAGAGAGGGTGCGATTTGTTTGCCGGTCGCCCGTGTTGAGCGTCGTCTTCGGCTCAATCATCAGGACGTGAGCTTCTTCGTCGGCCACCGGCATGTGTTCTATGCCCTTGGGGATGATCGCAAACTCGCCTTCCGCGAGCCGGAGATCGCGGTCTCTCAGTTTGATCGTCAAATTTCCCTTGACGACGAGGAACAACTCGTCTTCCGCGTCGTGCTTGTGCCAGAGGAATTCGCCCTTGAACTTGGCGAGCTTAACATAAGCGTCGTTAACCTCACCGGCGACGCGGGGCTGCCAGTAGTCTTGAATGAGACTGAACTTATCGCTGAGATTTACTATCTCCATCCGACGCTCCTTCCGGCGCGGGCGGCGCTTCCAGCCGTTTTAATCAAACGTGCGCAGGACGGCGCGGGCGGGCGCACCGTCGCCGCTCCCGGCCGCGATTTTCAAAGGCAGGCAGATCAGCTCGTAGCTGCCCGCCGCGACTCCGCGCAAGTCCAGACCTTCGACGATGACGACCCCGGCCGAGAGCAGCGTCGTGTGCGTCTCGAAGGTTTCCGACCTGAACTTTTCAATGGACAAATAATCAATGCCGACGAGCCGCGCGCCGCGTTCGTCGAGCGCGCGCGCGCCTTCGGGGGTGAGGTACGTGAAGTCTTCACGAAAGGTTTTGCCGTTGTCCCGCCAGAAATTCGAGTTGCGTGTCTTGAAGAGCACGCGCGCCGTGCCTTCCGGGACGTGTGCGGCGATGTGGCTCGCGTCAATAGCCTGCACCTCGTCTCCCAACTCGACCACGCGCGCCTCGCCGATCAAAACTTCGAGCGGCAACGCGGAGACTTGCGGGGCGTGTTCGATGAAGTGTGCCGGAGCGTCGAGGTGTGTGGCCGTGTGCGCGCCGAAGCGCAGCAGCGTAACGTTGGCGGCGTCGCCCCGCGCCAACGCCGCCCACGAGACGATCTCGATGCCGGGGTCGCCCGGATAAGTCGGCGTCGTCTCCGGCGAAATGGCGACGCTGATGTCGTGGATAGGCATAAAGAAGTGACAAGTGACGGGTGACAAGTGACAAGTTAAAGCAACCTTGGATTTGTCGGATGCCGCACTTTGACCGTTACGGATTGCATGGTACTGGCAGCTTTCGAGGGCTGTCAACGCGGTGTCGGTTGAGCGAGCGCACGACTTCTTGCGGCGCGGATTGGCGTGCGTTAGCATTTGCTTGCGTGAAGTTCGGGCGCGACCGTGTGAAGTTTAGACTGACGGGGGTGTGAGAGCCATTTCGGAGATAACGGAACATGAAGGCGCGCCGCGCGTGGCGGCTTCGAGTTATTTGAACTCGGCCCCGCTCATCTGGAGTTTCGCGCGGGGCGAGAGGGCGCGCGAGGTGGCGCTCCTGACGGATGCAGCCCCGGCGCGTTGCGGCGACATGCTGGCGCGCGGGTTGGTCGAGGCCGCGCTCGTGCCGGTCATCGAGTATCAACGCCTGCCGGAGGTGTCCGTCGTTCCCGGCGTGTGCGTGGGCGCGCGCCGCGCCGTGCGCAGCGTCGTGCTGGTGACGCGCGACGGCAAGGACTTGAAAGACGTGCGGACGCTTGCGCTCGACGAATCGTCGCGCACTTCGGCCGCGCTCGTGCAGATCATCTTTCGCGAGTTCGTGGGGCGCGACGTGCAGACCGCGCCCGCGTCGCCGGACGTGAAAGCGATGCTCGACGAGCACGACGCCGCGCTCGTCATCGGCGACCCGGCGATGACTTTCGCGCGCGAGAATTTGCGCGTCTACGATCTGGCCGTGCTGTGGCGCGAGTTGACGGGTCTGGGCTTCGTGTTCGCGATGTGGATGGCGCACGAGTCTGCGGCGGAAGCCGTGCGACGCGTGGATTTTGCGGGTGCGCGTGATGAAGGGCTGGCGCGTGTGGAAGAGATCGTCGCGGAGTACGAGCGCGAACTTGGCTTGCCCCGCGCCGAACTGCGCGCCTATCTCACGGAGAACATCTGTTTCGACCTGAACGAAGAGATGCGCGCCGGTCTCGAACTGTTTTTCCGCCTCGCGCACCGGCACAAACTCACGCAGGGCGTGCGCCCTTTGAAGTGGCTAGGCGAGTAAACCGGCGCTCAAACAAAGTGTGCCGCGTGGCGTATAATGAGTTGAAATCAAGTCGAAATAGTGAAGCTAAAAAAACGCGCCACACATTTTTTTATAACTGCCGATCAACGTTATGACTGACATCCAACCCATTCTCGACCGCGCGCTCGCCGGAGGGCGTTTGACCGCTGCGGATTGCACCGCGCTTTTGGAGTCTGACGACATCGCGCGCATCGGCGTCGCCGCCGACGAGATGCGCCAGCGGCGACACCCTTCGGGCGTCGTCACCTACATCATTGATCGCAACATCAATTACACGAACGTCTGCAACGTCGTCTGCACCTTCTGCGCCTTCTACCGGCGGCCGGGCAAGCCCGACACTTACGTCCGCACCGTCGAAGAGATTTGCGAGAAGATTGACGAGACCATCGCGCTCGGCGGCACGGGCATCCTGATGCAGGGCGGCCTGCACCCCGACTTCGGCATCGAGTGGTATGAAGATCTGCTCCGCACGCTGCACGCGAAGTATCCGAGGATGCAGTTGCACAGCTTTTCCCCGCCGGAAATTCACAACATTCATCTCATCAGCGGCCTCTCTTACGAAGAGATCATGATGCGCCTGAAAGCGGCGGGGCTGTCGTCTCTGCCCGGAGGCGGCGGGGAGATTCTCGATGACGAAGTGCGCAAGCGCGTCTCGACCAAATGCACGACCGACGAGTGGCTCGCCGTGATGCGCGCGACGCACCGCGCGGGCCTGCGTTCGACGGCGACGATGATGTTCGGCATCGGCGATAATGTCACACATCGCGTCCGCCATCTCGAACGCATACGCGCGCTGCACGACGAAACGGGCGGCTTCACGGCCTTCATCCCCTGGACGTTCCAACGCGAGAACACCGCGCTCGGACGCCGCATCAAGGACGAGCCGACGGGCGTTGACTATCTGAAGATGGTGGCCGTGTCGCGTCTCTTCCTCGACAACATCGAACACATCCAATCGTCGTGGCTCACGCAAGGATTGCGGCTCGGTCAGGTCGTGCTGCGCTTCGGCGCGGACGACATGGGTTCGATCATGATCGAGGAGAACGTCGTCTCCGCCGCAGGCGCGCACAACGAAGCCGACGAGCGGATGCTCCGCTACCTCATCCGCACCGCCGGCTTCACGCCGCAGCAACGCGACATCCTCTACAACCACGTCAACCGCGACGAATCGGTGAAAGGCGACGCGAGCGATTCCGCGACCCTGCGCGAACTGAGCGTCGCCTTTGCCGATTGAGTAGGAAATAAAGCTCACGCCCGAATTGAGCGGCTGCCCGTGAATAGCATTCAACATTCATCGAAAGACGAAAGCTGAGAAACGTTCTATCAGGCAATTGACTCCAATTTTGGCAGGTCACAATTGCTTTCTTCTGCGCTGCCATTTGTTTTGGTGCTTATACATTTAACGAACCCAAGCGATAAAAGTTAGCGAAGCTATTTGCGATTTTCAGAATCAGTGGGAACAGGCTTACCTCTTGCCGCTTCCAAGTCTCACTCCGATTGATCGGTTTTATCCTTGTTCTCTTGCGCAGCTCGCCTCTCCTTTCTCTTTTCCAACTCAAAGATAATTGGGTAGATAACACCAATTGCAGAAACAATGGCGGAGAAAACAGCAAGCCAATCCGGTACATCGGAAAGTAGGTGAAAGGCGCCACTCACCCTTCCAAGAAGGATTGTAGTAGAAGCAATAAAGATACATGCGGATAGTGATGCGACGATATATATGCGCTTTGATGCTGCCGTTCCTCGCCGCTCACTGCTTTCCTTCTGCTCACACTGGGGTTCGTCAGGTAAATCACCCCCTTTGTTTTCTTCAGTGCCGCCATTGTGGAGTACTTTACCGAACATCAATCTCACAGCGGCAACTGAAAGAGATATATAGGAGAAGGAAATAGGGATAATGAAGAAACCTATATCCATGACGTAGGCATAGGGGGAGCGGGCTTTGTTGCTGTCACTGAAAACCAAGGCGAAGCGAAGCAGTAGGGCAGCCGGAAAAAAGCCAATCGGAATGAATGTTAACCATAGCAACACTTTCCCCGAGGTTGAATAATAAGAAACAAGGAATCCCGCCAACCCGCCAATGATGGATAAGAATATACTGGTTCGGAAGCCGCCTTTCACGTTCATCCGATATTCTACTGCGAGAAACATCCAGATTAACGCGCAACCAACTACAAACAAAAAGACCGAAACAGAAATCCGTCTGATACTCACAGGTTCTACCTTTTCGGATGCTACCGGAAGCAGCATCATGGCGAAGAGGAGTAGAACTGCTGTAGTGAAAATATTTGTGCTGGCTAATAAGAATAGATGCTCGCTTAAAGCGATGCCCTCCGGTGCTCTTCCTCTTGGGGATATTGAGTCGTCTGCTATTACCTTCGGCGGCTGTTCTCCGGGTAGTGGGTTGCATGCTGTTGCTTTCGCCGCCTTCTTATCGAGATGGCTAAAGGATGCTGCCGTTTCTGCCATCATCTGAGCGCCGATGAAGCAGGAAGTTGTTGCGACGAGCAAAGCCGCAATCAAAAAAGAGCGTAAATCTACTGCGATTGATTTAGAGCCGAGAGTTAAAACAAGGGTCAGCACGGTAATGCTGACACCGCCGGATGCTACGAGAAAGTTGGAATACATTTCGGCAAGTTTTAGATAATCAACTTCGTTCATTTAAGTTCTCCGTATCTCTCCTGTGAGGGCGCGCTGTCAATCGCGCGTAGCAGTCAAACTAATGATGATGCTGCGCCTCATCGTCTATAAATTCGCACGAAGAGTGCTCGACGACGAGACACAGTATAAATACGGTAACGACAACCTGATTGATGGGCGTTGAATACTTGAGGTAAGGTTTTTAGTTCGCACCTTCCGCAGTCAGATGCTCTCGGTGATAAATGTCAGGGTGGGTGGAGGCACCTTCTTATCTCCTGTGACAGTTGTGAAGTTGTGATAAGGCGCGGGTACGATACTGCAAAACGTCGTGCGTGCCAATATTTTTACCAGAGCAGCGCGCGACGCGAGACCGCGTTGAACGAGCACACTCCGGCCATCAACGCCATTTGAAGATGGAGACGATGTTGGAGAAGTCGTCGCTCCAGACTTGACGGTCGGGGCGGCCTTCGAGTTTTTGCCAGCGCGCGCTATCGGCGGCGAGCGTCGCCACATCTTCGGGGCGACGCGCCATGACGACCCATTGTGAGGGTTCTTTGCCGCCCGGCTGGTCGCGCGCCGTGTCGTCGAAACCGAGGCAGGCGAGAGAGCGTGCGCGCGCGAGGTCGGCGACGACCGGGTGCAGGTCGAGGCTGCGGTTGGAGATGTGGAAGACGAGGAGGCCACCGGGGGCGAGCTTGGAGAGGTAGAGGTCGAGGGCTTCGACGGTCATCAGGTGCATGGGGATGGCGTCGGAACTGAAGGCGTCGAGGACGATGAGTCCGTAATGCGCGGGCGGCGCGTCTTGCAGTCGCAGGCGCGCGTCGCCGAGCGAGATTTCGACGGGCGCGGCGGCGCAGTAAGAGAGATACGTGAAGTAAGAGGGGTCGCGCGCGATCCCGACGACCGCCGGGTTGATCTCGTAGAACGTCCAGCGTTGACCGGCGCGCGTGTAGGCGGCGGTCGCTCCCGTGCCGAGTCCGACGATGGCGACCTGGCCGCCCGCGGATAGCGCGTCGAAAGTTTTGAAGACATGGCCGAGCGGCCCTTCGCGATGATAATAGGAGAGCGGTTCACAGTGACGTTCGAGCGCGCGCGATTGCCGCCCGTGGATGGTCGTGCCGTGGTAGAGCCAGTGCTGGTCGTCGCCCGCGTCTTGAGTAACGCGCAGCGTGCCGAAGAAATTGCGCTCGGCGAGGAGCGTGTGTCGGTTGAGGTTGACGTGAAAACTGCTGCCGAGCATGACCGCGCCGAGCGCGAGCGCGAAGCGCAACGGGCGACGCCTGAAAAGATAACTGACGATGAGCGGCACGCCCACAACGAGCGCGAGACCCTGCACCCAGTCGGACACGAAACGGCTGACGGTGAGTGCGAGCAGGATCGTCAGAAGCGCGATGCTCGCGGGAATGCCTGCATCGAGCCAACGCTCGCGCCGCGTGTCTCGCGCGGCGGCGTCGCCGCCCACGGAACGCGGTAGCAGCAAACACGCGAATATAATCACGAGCGGGTATTCGAGCGTCGTGTTGAAGATAGCGGGCGCGACGAGCGCGTTGAAGAGGCCGCCGAGCGCGCCGCCGACGCTCATCAGCAGGTAGAACTCGGCGAGATGCCGGACGGCGGGACGGTCTTCCGCCAACAGCCCGTGGCATCCAAGCGCCGCGACGATGAAGAAGAAGAGGTGAGAGAAGATAAGCAGCCAGATGGGCTGTGTCGCGCCCGACAGGTAGACGAGCACGAAGATGAGCGCGACGCCCGGCAGGATGCGCGCGACGTTGCGCGGCTTAAAGATTTGTCGCCGCGCGAAGGCAAAGACGAGCGTCAACAGGTAGAGCGAGAGCGGGACGACCCAGAGCAGCGGAAGCGAGGCGATGTCGGTCGAGAAGTAGGCGGTGATGCCGAGCATCAGGCTCGACGGCGCGAAGGCGAGCGCGACCCAGCGCAGGCGACGCCGCCACGAGAGAGTCTCCGCCTCTGCGCCCCCGGTCGCTTCGCGCGGCGAGTTTGTTTCCGGGTTTGTCTCTAAGTTCGTCTCTGTTGCGGGCGGTGGATTCACTTCGGCCGCGCGGGCGCGAAATCCGGTAGCGACGCGTTTCCCCTGTCGCCGCAGCAGCGTGAGGGCGCAGCCGGCGATCAGCACGAGGAGCAGCGCGTAGCCGAGCGACCAGAGGCGACTCTGCCCGCCGAGCGTGAGGGCGGGTTCAAGTAGCAGCGGGTAACTCAACAGCGCGAGGAGGCTGCCCGCGTTGCTCGCCGCGTAGAGAAAGTACGGATCGCGCGAAGACGCCTCGCGCGTTTCGGCGAACCACTTTTGCAGGAGCGGGCTATTCGTTGAGACGGCGAAGAAGGGCAAGCCCACGGTCGTTAATAAACTCCAGAGCAACCAGAGCGACGGGTTGCCCTCGCGCGGCACGGAGCGTATGGCCGCGTCCGAGATGAGTATGGGAAAAGTGAGCGCGGTCAGGAGTAGCAGAAGCGCGTGGACGACGACCTGCTGCCGGAGCGTCAGCCATTTCGAGACGGCCAGCGCGTAGGCGTAGCCCGCGAGCAGCATCGCCTGAAAAAAGAGCATGCAGGTGTTCCAGACGGCGGGCGTGCCGCCCAGCAGCGGCAAGAGCATCCTCGCCATCATCGGCTGCACCCAGAACAACAGCGACGCGCTTGAGAACAACGTCGCCGCGTACAGAACTATCACTGCGCTTGAGCGTTTCGGCATGTGCTGAGCGCGGCCACAACAATGATCGCGGCTGCAACGCGCATCTTCCTTCCCCGGGAAACCAGGCGAAGCCATACCGGCAGACACGACTCTGCCGCCACCCGCGCCTCGCGCGCCGCCCGGTTATAAAGAAATCTTGCCCGGGGCGAGCATAACATCGCCTCGCGCGACGGGCGAACGGGCGACGTAGAACAGCAGGCTTAAGCAGCGGCGGAACGTGTCTGAAGTGTCGCGCGCAGGAGGTTGTTGAATCTTTCGGCGTGTTCCGTCTGCGGCGTCATGCGGCAGTGGTCGAATACTTCGAGACGGGCGCGCGGGTTGAGGCGGCTGAGCACGTCGGCCTGTGCGACGGGCGTGTTGATGTCCTCTCTACCCCAGACGAGCGTGACGGGTTGTGTGAGCCGCGCGAAGGCTTCGCGTGTGTCGGCGTTGAGGTAGCCGGAGAGGAAGGCCGCGACGGCGTGCTGCGCGCCGGGCTGGTGGCTGGCCGCGTAGTAGTGTGCGACAAGTCGCTCGGTGGCGAAGCGGCGGTCGTAGAAAAGTCGCTTGCGCGCGTAGTCGCGCAAGGATCGCTCGCTCGTCATCGCGTTGTAGAACGATTCGCCGAGTACGGGCGAATGTAACAGCCCGTAGAAGGCCGCGCCGGGCAGGTCTGGGCGCGAGTCGAACGCGCCCGCGCCGGTCGGGGCGATGAGCGTGAGCGATGCGACGAGCGCGGGATGCTCGTCTGCGACGCGCACGGCGAAGGCCGCACTCAAGCCCCCGGCCACGAGATGGGCGGGCGCGCGCCGCGCCTCCCCGCCGAGAAAGTCCCTGACGAGCGCGACGTAGAGGTCAGCCGAATAAGGAGCGCTCGCGGGTTTGTCAGAGAGTCCGAAGCCGAGCAGGTCCGGGGCGTAGACGCGAAAGTCCGTGGCGAGCGCGTCAAAGTTTTTGCGCCACATGAAAGAGGACGCGCCCGCGCCGATGTCGTGCAAAAAGACAAGCGGCTCGCACCCCTCCGCGCCCGCCGCGCGGTAATAGACGCTTCCGTGCGCGGACGCGAACGCGCGCGCCTCGCCGCCGAGCGGGTGGTCTTCCGTTTCCGCCGCGA
>DATCWB010000046.1:0-2063 GCA_036566625.1 Pyrinomonadaceae bacterium | reverse complement strand
GAAGGCCTCATCTCGGCAGTGCGGATAAATCGACGCCAGTAGTGCGTGCACCACCTCGAATTACGGGTCGATCTCAAGCGCCCTTTTGTATTGTTCTATTGCTTCATCCTAACGACGAGCAAGGGTAAAGGAGAGCCAAGAGTATCAGCTATATCCTTATTCATTACTTCAAAGCAATGTTGCGGATAAGAACGACGTCCCTCGTTTCGACGCCGCGCACGAAGGCGAGTGTGCGCCCATCGCGCGACCAGTCGAAAGCGATGATTTGCTCGACTTTGAAGTCGGTCAGACGCTTCGGCTGGCTCCCGTTAAGTGGCTGAAGCCAGATGTCGGAGAGGCCGCCGGAGTTGTTCGCGTAGGCGATTGATTGCTGGTCGGGCGACCAGCGCGTAAACCTCCATGTCAATGTCGGCGGGAAGTCGAACCTGTTCAACTGCGGTCCGCCTTCGGATGAAATGATCCCGATTCTCCACTGCGACCTTTCCACGTCAGAGTCCAGATAGTGGTAGGCAATCATCTTGCCATCGTTTGAGACCACGGGACGCATAGCGCGCGTCTCGGTCAACTGCACGGGCTCTCCGCCATCTGTCTGTACTTTCCACATTCTAGGCTCGTACTCCCCATGCTGGTAAACGATCCACCTGCCGTCGGGGGTGCAGTGCGGATAGAACTCGCCATCGCCGCGGGTCAACTGTCTGAGGTTCGAGCCGTCCGCGTCCACACGCCAGATGTTGAAAGGCCCCGCGCGGTTGGAGGCAAAGAAGAGATAACGGTTGTCGGGCGAGACCGTCAGGCCGCGACTCGCATGCGCGCCCGTAGTGAGTTGCTTCGGGTTTGAGCCGTCCGCGTCCATCACCCAGATTTCAGCACTGCCGCCCGCATTCGAGCGGTAGACTATCCGCCCGTCAGGAGTCCACGCCATCTCTGTAATCCAGCCTGTGTCAGAGGCTATCTGCCTGGCGCGGCCCGCATCCCCTTCGGGCGCGACCCAGATGCTTGAGATAGAGTGATCCAGCACCGCCACCATCTGGCTCGAATCCCTCGTCAGACTGAGATCGTAGTAGCTGTTCAGATCGTTCGTGATGCGCGTCACCTCGCCGCTCTTGAGCGCGATGTGCCAGACCTGCGAAGGGGCGGTCGCGCTCTCGCTGGCCGTCACCAGTATGCCCGTCCCGTCCGCGTACCACACTGGTTGCCCCGTGTAGTGCCAGCGCTCGGAAGTGAGCGGTCTCTGCGCCCCGTCCTCTACGCTCACGCCGATGACAGTCTCGAACTGACCTCGCTCGTCGTTAAGCCTGACCTGGCAGGCGATGGTTTTCCCGTCAGGCGACCATGCGGGCGCGTTCCAATCCACCCGAAAGTATTCCGGCTGGCGACGTACCGCCAACGCACGCTCGTTGGTGCCGTCGGCGCTCGCCACAATCAGGCGGCTCTCGTCGCCATACATTCTGATAAAGGCTATCTGTCTCCCGTCGGGGGAGAATCCGACCGGCCCCGGGTCGTAAACAGCCATGCTCGACGGGCCGCCCAGTACGGGCACACGGTAGAGCGCTGTATGCCCCTTGTCTTTATCCAAGGAGAGGTAGTAAATCGAGTCACCGTCCGGCGCAAAAGTAACCGAAACGTACTCTGTCGCGGAAGGGCCTGCTACACGCACGCTGGTCGGGGCGGCGACATGCCTGACCCAGAGGCTGTCCCCTTCAGCATCTTCAGTCACATGCGCGACGTACTTGCCGTCGGGCGAGATGGCCGCGTGCGTAATCTTCCCGGAGGTGGTGAGCCGCGAGAGTTCCATCTCGCTAAACGGCACGGCCACCGCCGCCCTGTCTCCAGCTTGGCGCTGACTTATGAGCCAGTAGATTCCTAGAGCGGTTGCCGTCACGACGAGCAACAGGGCTGCGGCAGCCACCGTTATTGCGGGCTGTCGCCTTACATGGCGCGGCTCCAAGGCGATGGCCTCGACCTCTTTCTGTTCAGGTAAAGGGGCAGCCTCTATATAGTTCCCGTTGTCCACTTCCTCTGTGGTGACGATGTGCGTGCGGGTGTGCCTTTCAAGAATCAAT
>DATCWB010000045.1:0-8870 GCA_036566625.1 Pyrinomonadaceae bacterium | reverse complement strand
CTTGACTTGGGCGGGCGTCGCGACATAGACTGAGCGCGTTGCTGGCCCAATTTAATAGCTTACACAAGAACGCTCCCGTCTTCTCGCATTCGTGTCGTTGACGGTGATGCGTGATTGTAGATATTTGCCGAAAGTGGTCGGTAGGCCGATCTGTTTCCCCGCGCGGCGTGTGTGAAATTAAACGGTGCGCGCTTGTGGATGCGCCCGCCCGCCGCTGCTACCCCCGCTATAATTTTAAGTTTCAATTTAATCTACGGCTGCGTTTCGCGTAACGAACGACGTTTGGGAACATAATGCTTCTCAAAGGCATCTAATGAATTGATATTTTGCGCCCCTGATCCATTTGGCACCGGAAGCGGGAGGAGAAAAAGATGTTCGATAGTCTTGTAGAGTCTGGTTCGCACAAGGATGATCTTGCGCGCAAGGGCTCGTTTTTTCTTGGGACGTTTGCCATCTACGCGGTGATCCTGCTGGCACTCGGCGTCCTCAGCGTCTATCTCTATAACGAGAGTTTGCCGAGCGACAACCTTGAGTTGATGACGATGGTGGCGCCCGTGCCGGTTCAGAACGAACCGGAGGCGCAGCCGGATAAACCCGCCGAGGCGAAACCCGCCGCTGCGACGCCCGACCGTCAGGTCGCGACCCGCACGGAATTCGTCGCGAGCGCGCTCGACCCGACCAGAGTGCCGGAGAAGGTTTCGGCCGTGGCGAGCAAAGTTCCACCTGTGCCGCCCGGCGGCGCGGTGCGCGGCACTTCAAACACCGACCCCGTCGGCGGCAACACCGGCCCCATCGGCCCGGTCGGCCCCGGCGCGGGAGTGGGTAGTGGTGGTGGTGGAGGCGCTCCCGTCGTGGTAAGCAACGACGACGAACCGCCGCCGCCGCCGAAGCCGACGCCGACGCCGCCGCCGAAACCCCGCGCGCCCATTTCGGGCGGCGTCTTGAACGGCAAAGCGATCAGCAAGCCGCAGCCCGCTTACCCGACAATTGCCAAGGCCGCACGCGCCTCGGGCACGGTCACGGTGCAGGTCACCGTGGACGAATCGGGCAAAGTGATCAGCGCGCGCGCGGCCGGCGGCCACCCGCTGCTGCAACAGGCGGCCGTGCAGGCGGCCTATCAGGCCCGCTTCTCGCCGACGCTTCTTTCGGGGCAGCCGGTGAAGGTGAACGGCGTCATTACTTACAACTTTGTGTTGAATTAAATTGGGTGCGATCCATGGTCGGGATTTCGGGCGCGTTGCAGGTTTGATTTAAACGCTGCTTCCCTTATCCGGCGCTGGCACGCTCGCGCTCTCGCTATAGTGCATCCGAAAATTTGTGGAGGGTTCTACCGTGACAATTTCAATGAGTCTGCTTGCTACCAAGTTCCTCGGCTTTTTCGCCTTCTTGTTGCAGGAGGGTGCCGGGGGCACTAACGAGACGGCGCACGCGTTTACGATGAGCGAGATGATCAAGAATCTCGGCCCCATCGCCATCGCCGTCATCGTCATCCTGCTCATCATGTCGATGTACTCCATCGCCGTGATGGTCGAGCGGTTCCTGACCTACCGCGCCGCCAAAGCGCAATCGCGCGAGTTCGCACCGCGCGTGGCGCAGGCTTTGAAGAATGACCGCATCGAAGAGGCCATCAACATCAGCGACAAGCACAAGAAGTCGCACCTCGCGATGGTGGTCAACGCCGGCCTGCAAGAGTTTCGAGCGCACGAACAGTCGACGGAGATTTCGGGCGACGAGATCGAAGCCTCGAAGCGCGCTCTCCAGCGCGCCATCGCCATCAAGAGCGCGGAATTTCGCCGCGGCCTGTCCGGCCTTGCGACCATCGGTTCGACCGCTCCGTTCGTCGGCCTGTTCGGCACGGTGTTCGGCATCATCGCCGCGTTCACGGGCATGAAGAACGCCGAGAGCGCGGGTATCGGCGCGGTGGCGGGCGGTATCGCCGAGGCTCTGATGACAACGGCGCTCTCGCTGGCCGTGGCCGTGCCCGCCGTGTGGATGTTCAACTACTTCACCGGCAAGGTTGACGGCTTCGTCATCGAGATGGACAACTCGGCTTCGGAACTGCTTGACTACTTCCTGAAAAATCGCACGCGTCGCCTGAACCCGTAATCGCCTTTGCGATAGCGGTGCGCTTCGCCGAAAGACGATAGAGACCGGCACGGCGCGCTCTCCCCACGATGGCGGGAGCGCGCTGTGCCGGGACGGCATTATTCGTATGGGTTGAATGGAGTGTGACTTATGGGAATGGCAGTTGGTGGGGGAAATAAGTACAACTCGGACATCAACGTCACGCCGATGGTGGACATCATGCTGGTCTTGCTGATCATCTTCATGGTCATCACGCCGCTGTTGCAATCGGGCGTCTCCGTCGCTTTGCCGAAGGAGATGAACAACCCGGAAGTTGACCCGGCGATCATCAAAGAGTCATCCGTGGTCGTCGCCATCACGGCGGAGAACGAGTATTACATCGGGAAAGATAAAGTGGAGACCGTTGACCTCACGGAGAAAATCCAGAAGTCGATGGAAAGCAAGAAGCCCGAAGAGCGCATCGTGTACGTCAAGAGCGACGTGAATGCCAACTACGGCAGCGTCGTCGAAGTGATTAACACCGTGCGGCAGGCGGGCGTCGACCAGATCGGCCTGGTCGCGGATAAGAAGAAGGGCGGCGGCGCACCCGCTGCTCCCGCCGCTCCCGCCGCCGCGCTCTAACGCGGCTGGCGAAAGTCTCGGGAGGCGTTGATTTGCCTCCCAGGCGCGGCGTCTCAGGATTAACGTCCCGGAGAGGAATTTTAAGATCATGGAAATGTCTTCGGATAACAAAAAGGGTGGCTCAACCGCCGTCCCTTACATTAACGTGACCCCTTTGATCGACGTGTTGCTGGTGCTGTTGATCATCTTCATGGTCATCACGCCGCTCAAGCCGACGCGGTTCAAGGCGCTCGTGCCGAGCGAACCGCCGCCTTCGTCCGAGCCGGTCGCTCCGAACCCGCTGACGCTCGTCGTCTCAATTGAGAGCGATCTGTCGCTCAAGTTGAATCTGGACAGCGCGGGTTCGGCGAACGACACCGCGCCGCTCAGCACCAAGCTGACCCAAATCTTCAAAGAGCGACGCGACAATCGCGCCTATGAGCCGGGCAAAGAGAACCGCATGGACTTGCCCGAAGAGGAGCGCATCGCCAAGGCCGTCTTCGTCAAAGCCCCGCGTTCGCTGAAGTATGTCGAGGTCGTCAAAGTCATCGACGCGATCAAGGGGGCGGGCGGAAACCCCATCGGCTTGCAGATCGACGATCTGGCGCAGTGAAGTCTGAACATCCGTTGAATGGCAAGCGACGAATTAACATCCGACGCCGCTTGCCATTCGCGCTACCTGTCATCTTGATCGTGTACAAAATCCCTTCGGGAGTCATTAAACAGATGAAACTCTCTCAGTCGAGAACAAGCTTGATAATGTTGATCTTGCTGGTGGCGACGAGTTCCGCCGGTTGCGGCATGGTCAACAGCATTCGCGCCAAGAACCAGTTGAACGAAGGGGCGCGTGCCTACAAGGCCGGAAAATTCGCCGAGGCGCAGCAGCACTTTGAAGAGTCTCTGCGGTTCAACCCCGATCAGCGCAACGCGAAGTTCTTTATCGCGCGCTCGATCCATGCGCAGTACAAGGCCGGCGTCGAAGCCCCGGAGAACGTCGAGAAGGCACGCCGCGCGATCAGGGCTTACGAGGAAGTGTTGAAGTCCGATCAGGGCAATGACGAAGCCTACAACGCCGTCATCTATCTCTTCGGTCAACTCAAGGACGAACAGCAGGCGCGGCAGTGGTTAACGGCGCGCGCCGAGATGGGATCGATCCCCGAAGTCAAACGGTCGCAGGCCTACACGCTGATGGCGAGCAAGGAGTGGAACTGCTCCTACACCATCACGGAGCAGAAGGACAACAAGCAGACCGTGATGAAGGACAACAAGGCCATCATCCAGTACAAGAAGCCGAAGGAGCAGGCCGACTTTGACAAGGCGATGAAGTGCGTCAACGACGGCATGGCGCTGGCCGAGCGGGCCATCGCGCTGGACGCGAACAGCGAACAGGCCTGGTCGTACAAGACGAACCTGTTGCTCGAACTCATCAAACTGGCCGAGATGGAAGGTAACAACGACAAGAAGGCCGAATACCAGAAGCAGGCCGCCGCCGCGCAGCAGAAGACTTCGCAACTGAGCGAAGAGAACAAGCGCAAGAAGGAGGAGGAAGAGAAGGCCAAGGCGTCCAAGTCGCCCGCTTCAAGCTAGGACGTGCCGAACGAGAGAGAGAGCGCCGCACCCCCGTCCGCACCGCCCGGCCGCGCCTTTGTAAACTTCCACCGCAAGACATCAGGTGATGCTCGACTTTCGCGTCGGGCATCACCTATTCTTATCAGTGAATGGTGAATCGTAAATCGTGAATAGACGGAAGCAGGTTTCTCTCTTCACAATTTACGAATCACGATTTACGAATTCTTATGATTCGCATCGAGGAAATCGTTGAAAAGGTCGGGCGCAATCACCCGCAGGCCGATCTGGATATGCTCAGGCGCGCCTACTTCTTTTCGGCGCGCGAGCATAAGGGGCAGACGCGCGCCTCCGGCGAGCCATACCTCGTGCACCCGCTCGAAGTCGCTAACATTCTGGCCGACATGCGGCTCGACGAAGTCTCGGTCGCCACCGGCCTCCTGCACGACGTGGTGGAGGATACGCTCGTCGAAGCGTCCACCATCCGCGAGTATTTCGGCGAAGAGGTGGCGCACCTCGTGGAAGGTCTGACGAAGATCGCGCAGATCAGCAGCCAGTCGAAGGAAGTGCAGCAGGCCGAGAACGTGCGCAAGATGCTCCTGGCGATGATCGACGACGTGCGCGTCGTCCTGGTCAAACTCGCCGACCGCCTCCACAACATGCGCACGCTTCACTTCCTGAAACCGGAAAAGCGGCAGCGCATCGCGCAGGAGACGCTCGACATCTTCGCCCCCATCGCACACCGCCTCGGCATGGGCAAACTCCGCAGCGAACTCGAAGACCTCGCCTTCCAGCACCTCCACCCCGAAGACTACCGCGCGCTCACCGCCCAACTCGAACAGCGGCGCGCCGAGCACGAAAATTTCCTCCACACGACCACCGCCCGCATCGAAGAGAAACTCCGCGAGGCGGACGTGCCCTACATCCACGTCGAGGGGCGCGTCAAACGCCTCTACTCGATCTGGAAGAAACTGAGGCGGCAAAAGATCGAACTCGACCAGGTTTACGATCTGGTCGCCGCGCGCGTCATCCTGCCCAACGAGGTGCGTTATTGTTACGCCGCGCTCGGCGTTATTCACAACCTGTGGAGGCCGCTGCCCGGTCGTTTCAAAGATTGGATCGCCACCCCGCGCGAGAACCTTTATCAATCGCTGCACACCTCCGTCATCGGTAAGGAGGGGCAGCCCTTCGAGGTGCAGATTCGCACCGAGGAGATGCACCGCATCGCCGAAGAGGGCGTCGCGGCGCACTGGAAGTACAAGGAAGGCAAGCGCGGCGCGCACGAAGACGACGAGGCGTTCCAATGGCTGCGCTCGCTCGTCGAATGGACGCAGGAGGTCAAGGACTCGCGCGATTTCCTCGAATCGCTCAAACTCGATCTCTACCCGCGCGACGTGTACGCCTTCACGCCGATGGGCAAGATCATCCAACTGCCGCGCGGCGCGACCCCCGTTGACTTCGCCTACATGATCCACACGGAGGTCGGGAACACCTGCACGGGCGCGCGCATCAACAATCGCATCGTCCCTCTGCGCACGCCGATCCAGAACGGCGACGTGGTCGAGATCATCCGGTCGGCGAACTCCACGCCGTCGCGCGACTGGCTCAACTTCGTCGTCACTTCAAAGGCGCGCAACCGCGTGCGCCATTGGGTGGCCGAGCAGCAGCGCGCGGAAAGTATAGAGATCGGGCGCAAATTATTCGAGAAGGAGGCCGCGCGCTTCCAACTCTCGACCAAGAAACTACTCAACGATGCCAACGGCGACTTCAAAAAGATCGCGGGCGAATATGGCTACGGGCGTACCGACGATCTGCTGGCCGCCATTGGCTACGGCAAACTCGTGCCGCGCAGCGTCATCTCCAAATTCCTCGGCCCGGAAAAGTTTGCCGAACTGGACGAGCGGAAAGAGTCGCGTCTACGCACGAGCGTGCAGGCCGTCAAACGCCTCATCCGCCTCGGCGACGATGCCATCGTCGTGCGCGGCATAGACGATCTGCTCGTGGCGCGCGCCCGCTGTTGCAACCCCGTCCACGGCGAACCGATCATCGGCTACGTCACGCGCGGCAAGGGCGTCGCCGTCCACGCCGAGCGTTGTAAGAACGTGCAGCAGTTGATGGTCAACCCTGAACGCATCGTCGCGGTCGAGTGGGCGGGCAGAAGCGAGCACGCCGCTTACGCCGTCAAACTCCTCGCCGTCACGGAAAACCGCACCGGTATGATCGCCGGCATCACGAGCGCGATCTCCGATATGAAGACCGGCATCCGCGACGCTCGCGCCTCCGTCGCCCCGGACGAGCGCGGGCGCATCGAGGTCACGGTCGAGGTCTTCGACGTGAAGCACCTCGATAAAGTCATACGCGCGGTGCGAGGTGTCCCCGGCGTGCTCGACGTGGAGCGTTTGCAGGGCGCGGCCTGAGCAAACCCACGCGCGAAAGCCTTGACCCGAAAAAGACAAACGATGTTATCCCGCGCCTTATATTCACCCTCAAAGCATCCGTCGCGCCCGAAAATTCATCTGTAATATTCAAGACTGCTTGATCGGATTCTCACGCGAGGCTGCAACTATGCAGGCGCGTCCGTGCATTCCCGCGTTGGTCTAGCGGGGGAGTTTTTGTTACAATGCGCAGTTTGCTTGGCGAGACTAAAAAGAGGATGTGCAGACCGTGAGGGAGATCGTCGCAACAGAGGCCGCGCCGCAGGCCATCGGCCCGTATTCGCAGGCCATCATTCTGGGTGATTTCGTGTTCACGTCGGGGCAGATTCCGATTGATCCGCAGACGGGCGTCTTCGTCGAAGGTGGAATCGCGGAGCAAACCGAACAGGTTTTGCGCAATCTCGCGGAGGTCTTGCGTGCGGCGGGGACGGGTCTCGAAGCGGTGGTTAAAACGACCGTGTTTCTGGCCGACATGAACGACTTCGCGGCGATGAACGAAGTGTACGGCCGTTATTTTTCAAACGAGCCGCCCGCGCGTTCGACCGTGCAGGCCACGCGACTTCCGCGCGACGCGCGCGTCGAAATTGACGTGATAGCGGTCAAAACAGTGACAAGTGACAAGTGACAAGTTAAAAGAAAGAAGATGTTTTAACTTGTCACTTGTCACTCGCCATTTGTCACTGTAGTTAAGCCGCTTTCGCCGTTTGCGCCACTTTCGTTATCTTGTTGCCTTTAATGCAACTGGTGCAGACACGCATGCGCACGTTGCCGCCCTGGGGGCGTTGCACACGAATTTCTTGCAGGTTGGGGTTGAAACGCCGGCGGGTGCGATTGTTCGCGTGGGAGACGTTGTTACCGAATTGCGGGCCTTTGCCGCAGACTTCGCATCGTTTTGCCATGATTGCCTGAGTACCTCCGAATAAGTAAAAGCGCGCCGCGCCGGATCGCCAACACACACGGTGAGGACTTGGAACACGCGGGAAACCAAAATTTATAGCAAACAGTTTTACAAGAGGTCAAGCGCGCAAGCCTGTTGTGGGCACGCGAGTTCTTTCAGCATCGCCACAGAAAAGTCAGAAGGAGTAGAAAGCCAAAGTGTACAGAGCCGCTAAACAGTACAGTCTTCTCGCCATCGTCGTTTCACTCGCGGTTGTCTTCGTCGCCTGCGACCGCAGCAAGGCAGGCGGGGACGGCAAGGGGACGGCCGTTGCCGCCTCGGTCAACGACAAAAAGATCATGTTGACCGAAGTGGACAAGATTCTCGAACAGCAGGCCAAGAGCCAGCAAGTGCAGTTTTCCGACATGTCGCAACTCGAACTCGCCGCCGGGCGTTTGCAGGTGCTCGACGAGTTGATCCGCCGCGAGGTGTTATTCCAGCGCGCCGAAAAAGAGAACCTGCTGCCCAAGGACGAGGATATAACGCAGATCATCAACGAGCAGAAGCAGCAACTCGGAACCAAGGAAGCTTTCGAGACCGCGCTCAGGGAGTCGGGGCAGACCGAAGATGCCATGCGCGATGTCGCGCGTCGCCAGTTGGCGATCCAAAGACTGCTCGACCGCACCTCGGCCAAGATCGAGCCGCCGACCGATAAGGAAGTGGAAGACTTTTACAACAACAACAAGGCGCGCTACGTGAGCCAGCGCGGCGTAGGGCTGGCCGCCATCGTCGTCGATCCGGCAGACAACGGCGCAACCAACGACGCCAAGAGCGACACCGAGGCCAAGACGAAGATTGACATCATCTACCAGCAGTTGAAGAGCGGCGGAGATTTCGCCGCCGTCGCGCGCGAGAAGAGCGAAGACTCGCAGAGCGTCCTGCGCGGCGGCGACATCGGTTTCTTCAGCGAAGACCAACTGAAGCAGAGCGGCTTCCCGCCGGAGTTGATCACGCGTTTCTTCAGCGGCATGGAAGTCGGCAGCTACACCGCCCCCTTCCAGACCAACGGGCGTTGGACGATCTTCAAACTCACGGACAAGCGTTTGCAGAGCGAGAACCTGACGCTCGACAACCCGGAGGTGCGCAAGGATGCGACCGAGAACATCCTTAACCAGCGCAAGCAGATTTTGAACGCCGCGATGCTCGAAGTCGCCATGCGCGAGGCGAAAATTATGAACAATCTGGCGCAGGATATGCTCAACAGTTCGACCTCCCTGAGCAGCCTGCGGCCGGCCGGCAGCCGTCCG
>DATCWB010000044.1:0-5557 GCA_036566625.1 Pyrinomonadaceae bacterium | reverse complement strand
CGGGGCGTGAAGCCTCGGCATCAACAGGTCTCGACGCTTCAACGTCACCCCCCCTCGACGCTCCGGCATCACGCGCGAACAACGCCGCGATACCCGAAGCGGGCGCGCGGCAGACGGATCGTTCTTTACTCTCGAACGCGAAGACGGCCGACACGCCGCCGTGGGAAGCACCGCCGACGGCCTCTCAGCCTCCGCCGCTCAAACTCGTGCCCGCGCCTCCTCCTCCTGCGCCGCACACGGCCGCCGCGGCACACGCGCCCGCGCCGCAATCGTTCGGCGACGCGCCCGCCATGCAGGCTTCCGACGTGGGCGGCATCGTCGAACGGATTAAGACGGGACTCGAAGAGCGGCGCAAGCCCTTCCTCGCCATCGCGCTCGAAGGCGCGCGCAAGGTCTCGGTCGAGGGCGAGGAGTTGTACGTCGAGTTCGCGCCGGCGGCCAAGCACCTGCGCGACAATCTCGCGAAGCCGGAGAGCATCAAACTTTTGCGCGAAGTGTGCGAGGCGGTGTGCGGGCGCGAGATGGGCGTGCGCATCTCGGTCAAAGACAAGAACGAGAGCCACGACGACGAGCCGCCGACCCCGGCAGCGCGCGACGCGGAAGCCGAGGAGAGACGACGCCTGCGCGAATTGGCCGAGAACCACCCGTCGGTGCAGCAAGTCCTGCGCGCCTTTCAGGCCGAGATCGTTGACGTGCGCCGCGTGGATAGTACGAAATAGTTGTCGGCTGGCGGATAGTACGAAATAGTTGTCGGCCGTCGGCTGACAGCTTTTCCCGCGAACAAAGCTGCGCGAGCGAGCGTATAGTTTGCACGGAGGTGAGAGAGCGATGCGCGATCCTTTTATTGCAGGTCTTCTGAGTTTGCTGGTTCCCGGACTGGGGCAGCTTTACAACGGGCGGATTCTGGCGGGCATCCTGTGGCTGCTCTTGACGGGCGTCTCGTGGATCGGGTCTGCGGGCACGCTCGGCTGGATCATCCACATCATCGCCGCCTACACGGCCTACAGCTACGCGAAAGAGCATCGCGTGCGCGTGTAGTCGTTTCGGGATTTCTAACGAGTTACCAAGGAGGCGCGGGTCGCGTGCGTGTTGCGCGGCCCGCGCTTTTTTTATTCGTCGCCGCCGAGAGTGTTGGCGTCGTCGGTTTTCCTGACGGGCAGGAGGCTGCGGATGAGGTCGTTGAGTCGCTCGAAGTCAATCGGCTTGGTGAGATAGCCTTCCATCCCTGCGTCGTAGGCGGCGCGCTGGAAGCCTTCGGTGGTGAAGGCGGTGACGGCGATGACGGGCACGGGGCGCAGGGTCGGGTGCTCGCGAATCTTGCGTGTCGCGCCAAGGCCGTCGAGGCCGGGCATGCTGATGTCCATCAGGATCAGGTCGGGGTGCGTGAGCGCGGCGACCTTGATCGCCTCTTCGCCGTCCGTCGCCGTGACGACGCGGTAGCCTGACTGTTGCAGGTGCAGACTGATGATGACGAGATTATCAACCGTGTCGTCAACGACGAGCACGAGGAAGTCCTGCGGGGTAAATTCCTGCGTGTCGGACTTCGGTTGAAGTTGGCTGGTCGGCGGGGCTTCGTTCGGGTGCAGCGCATCCACAGAGGCTTGCGCCGGATACAGCGCGACGGTCTCGCTGCCGGTGGTCTGGATAAGTTGCCAGCCGCACTTGACGCAGAACCGCACGCCGTCTGGATTTTCGTGGGCGCAAACTGGACAGGACATCATCTCTTTTTTCGATCTCTCCCCGCGGCCTCTCGTCTCCCTAGAGTATCGCAGAAGCGGGCATGTTTCCGCCAACGGCGAGACGCCGCGCGCCGTCCGGCCTTCCGACGCACGCGACAGCGGCGCGTCAACTTGAAGGCGGACGTTTCTTGTTCGGGGGGAGAGCGCGAGGGATGTCGCGTTCGTTGAACGTGGGGGGAGCGTCGTCTGCGTCGGGGGTCGGTTTCTTGCCGCGCAGGGCGGGCGGCAGTTTCCGGGGGATGTTGATCGTGGCGACGGAATCCGTGCGCCGCAGGATCGCGCCGCCGCGCCCGGCGATCCAGGCGGCCGTGCCGCCCCGGTAGGAGACGGCGAACAGCGGCACGCTCGTCGCGCTCGCCAGCGCGTCCCAGGTCTCGCCGCCGTCTTTGGTCTGCATCACGCGCCCCTGCTCGCCGACGATGAGCGCGTCGAGCGGCGTGGCGACCGAGACGGCGAACAGATTGAGCTTGACCTTGCTCTCCTGCTGCTTCCAACGCACGCCCGCGTCGTCCGTGCGCATGATCAGCCCGTGCTCGCCGACGATGAAGCCGCGCGACCTGTCGGCGAACGCGACGCTGTAGAGCCACTCCTTCGTGTTCGTCTCGATGTAACGCCACGACTCGCCGCCGTCCTCGGTGCGCAGGATCATCCCCTGCGCGCCGACCACGACCGCCGTCCCCGCAACGTTGCCCGCGTAAGAGACATCTTCGAGCCATGTGATCGTGTCCGAACGCTTTTGCCGCCACGTCTCGCCGCCGTCTTCCGTCGCCAGAATAGTGCCGCGCGCGCCGACGGCGAGGCCGCGCTTTGCGTCCGCGAAGTGGACGCCGGAGAGTTCCTGCGCGACGGGCGCGTCAACTTTAGCCCACGTCAATCCGCCGTTCGCCGTGCGCAGGATCGTGCCCGCCTCGCCCACCGTCCAGCCGTGCGCCTCGTCCACGAAGAAGACGTGTGTGAGGCGTGCGACGACGCCCGATTGCCTGACCGTCCAACGCTTACCTCCCGAACTCGTGTAGAGAATCCGGCCGCGCGAGCCGACCGCCCAGCCGCGCGAGCCGTCGAGAAAAAAGATGTCCGCAATGTCTTCGCGCCCGCCCTCGCTGAGCCTTCGCCATTCGAGGCCGCCGTCGTCCGTGCGCAGGATGAGGCCGTCGCCGCCGGCCGTCCAGCCGGTCGTCGCGTCGGCGAAATGGATGGTCGTCAGGCGCGGCTGCGTCTTCACGCTCACGGGCAGCCACGTCCCGCCGCCGTCGGCCGTGGCAAGCACCACGCCGTCGTTGCCCGCCGCCCAACCCCTCTGCCCATCCGCGAAATAGACCGACAGGAGATCGGCCTGTTGATAAACTTCGACGCGCGACCACGTCTCGCCGCCGTCGTCCGTCTTGAGGACGAGGCCGCCATAGCCGACCGCCACCGCGCGCTTCGACGCGCCCGCGAAGGCGACGCCCGTCAACGGAAACTCCTTCGCCTGCGGCTGGCTGCGCCAACTGCCGCCGCCGTCCGAGGTGACGAGCATCGTGCCGTTTGCCCCGACCGCGACTCCCGTCCGCTCGTCCCCGAATGAGATGGAGAAGAGGTGCGCGGTCACGCCGGAAGTTTGCGCGCGCCACGTGCGCCCGCCGTCCGTGGTGGCGATGATGCTGCCGTAAGTGCCGCACGCCCAGCCGTGCCGGGAATCTTTACCGGCGAAGGCGACGTTGTAGAGGTGATCTTTGATGCCCGTCGGTCTGTGCGTCCAACGCTCGCCGCCGTTCTCCGTCGTCAGCACGACGCCGCGCGCGCCGACGGCGACGGCCGTGTTCTTGTCTCGAACGAAGAGGCCGTAGAGCGTCGTCGCGACGGGCGCGCTCTGCGCCTCCCACTCATAGCCGCCGTCGTCCGTGCGCAGGATCGCGCCGTTCGCGCCCGTCGCCCAGCCGCTCAACTTGTCGGCCGCGAACTTGAGCGCGTGAATCGCGTTGCCCTGCGGCAGAGGGTTCTGCCACAGCCACCCGCGCGTCTGCGCCGCTGCGCCGCCCGCGAGCACGCCGAGCAGCGCGAGCGACAGAGGGACGCTCGCACGCACGCGTTTGGAGATGTGGCTGAGAAGTGACATGGAATCAGCGTCGGGGGAGGAAACTTTAAGCGGCGATCAGATTTGCGTTGTCCAGCGCCGGAGCGGCGCGCTCCGCCTGTGCGCTCGAACGACTGGGCGGCCTTTCAGCTCTACTTATGCACGATAAAGCTTGCCCCATAGCCGGGGCGGCAGACTTCGGCCGCACCGAGCGCGCCGGGCAGCAGCCATGCGTGCGACTCGGCGACGGACGCCGTGCGCCAAGCCCCGAACACGCCCTGACAGCCGCGCTTAATTTGATGTCCGTCTCTGATGCGCCTGGCCTCAAGGTGGCAATCACCATTCGAGGGATCGACTATCGACAGCTCCTGTTCCGGCTCCATCGCCTCTAACAGCGACATGAGACTGCCGGATTCGTCCCCCTCTGGGAAGGCAAAGATATACTCTACGCGCGAGCCTAAATCCCGTTGAGACGTGACCGTGATTCCGAGTTTGCTGAGATTCATACGGCTAACTTACTCCTAAAACTCCGTCGCCATCAACCGGCGTCCGGTGCGCCGAGCGTCTCGGCGGCCTCGCGTAGCACGCTTTCGTCAACGCGGCCGAGCGCGGCGATGCGGCGCGCGGCACGGTCTACGGCCTCCTGCGCGTTGTGTCCCGCGTGCCCTTTGATCCACTCCCATTCGATGCTGTGCGCCGCGAGGGCTTTGTCCAGACGCGCCCACCATTCGTGGTTCGACTTGCGCCGGAAGCGTCCCGCCATCGTCTCCACCACGTAGCGCGAATCGGTCAACACGCGCACGCGGCACGGCTCGCGCAGTTGTTCGAGACCGACGGCTGCGGCCGCGATCTCGGCCTGCTGGTTCGTCGCCGTGCCGAGATAACAGCCGAACGCGCGCCACTGGTCGCGGAAGTTCAGGAGCGCGACGGCCGCCGCGCGCGGCTCGGCCTGACCGTTGCCGAGGCTCGACCCGTCGCAGTAGATGGTCACTTCTTTCAAATCGTTCGCGCTCACGCCGCCGCCTCGTGCTCGCCCGTGAGGACGAGGACGTGATCCACAGCCTCCTCGAACGTGTCGTCGTGCGAGATAACGAAGAGTTGGTTGAAGTGGCGCACCTGCCCGATCTGGCGCGCGAGGTTTTCGCGCCGCTCGGCGTCCATGTTCACGGTCGGCTCGTCGAAGAAGGCGATGCGGATGTCCGAAAGTTGTTTTAGGAGCGCGAGGCGCACGGAGAGCGCCGCCACCATCTGCTCGCCGCCGGAGAGGTTGACGAACGAGCGTTCGTGGCCGTCCTCTTCGAGCATGATCTCGTAATCGCTCGACCAGCGCAGCGTGCGCCCCGCATCGCCCGTGATCTCGCGGAAGAACTGGTTCGCCTCGACCGAGATGTGCGCGACGTAACTGCGCGTCACTTCCGGCCCCGCTCTTTTGAGCACGTCGCGCATGAATTCGGTCGCCTCGTCCAGACGCTTGAGACGCTCCTGCGCGCGAATCTCTTCCTGCCAACGGGCGCGCACCTCGTCGAGCCGCGCGATCTCGGCGGCCAGTTTCTCCAACGTCTCGCGCGCGTGTTCGAGCTTGGCCGCGTTGTTTGCTTCGGACGCGAGGGCGAGGGCGAGCGCGTCGCGTTCGGCGGAGTGCGCGGCGCGGTCGTATCCGCCGACGGCCTCTGCGTGCGTCGCTTGCGCCTCTTCCGATTCGCGCGCCGCCCGCGCCGACTCTTCCGTCGCACGTTCGACTTCCCCGGCGCGCGCGCCCACCGTG
>DATCWB010000043.1:0-12456 GCA_036566625.1 Pyrinomonadaceae bacterium | reverse complement strand
TCGCACGCGTGCTCCCGGACGCGCCGGTCAACTTTCGCAAGGACGAGAACAACTGGGCGAGCGTGAAATGCGAACGTTCAAATTTCCGCATCGCGGGCGTCGAGCGCGACACGTTCCCGGAGATTCCCAATTTCCGCGCCGCCTCAATCAAATTGCCCGCCAGCATTTTCAAAACTTTCATCGACCGCACCATCTTCGCCATCACGCTCGAAGAATCGCGCTATACGCTCTCTGGCGCGAAGTTCATCCTCGACAAGACGGGCGGGCGCATGATCACGACCGACGGTCATCGCCTCGCCTACATCGAACGCAAAGATTTGGGCGAAAAGGCGGGTAAAGAGGGGTTGGACGCGCTGATTCCGCGTAAAACGCTCGCCGAGTTGACGAAACTGACCGCTTCCTACGAAGGCGAAATCGGTCTTGCCACCGACGAAAACCACATTTACTTCGAAGTCGGCCCCAGACTTTTAATTTCGCGCACGCTCACCGGCCAATTTCCCAACTACGAAATGGTCATCCCGAAAAACAACGACAAATCGGCCATGTTCGACAGCGCCGCTTTGGGACAGGCCATACGCCGCGTCGCCCTGATGGCCGACGACCGCTCACACGCCATCAAGTTTCATCTGGCGGACAATAACCTGCACATCAGTTCGCAGACGGCAGAAGAGGGCGAGGCGCGCGAAAGCGTCTCGACGGAGTATGCCGGTGAAGATACCGAGATCGGTTTCAACGCTCAGTATCTACAGGATTTTCTCAATGTCGCCAGCGACGGGCAAGTAGCCTTCGAGTTCAAAGACGGAAATTCGCAGGCGCAACTCCGGCTCGCCTCCGACACCGATTACGATTACAAATACGTCGTCATGCCCATGCGTCTCTGAAATCTGAAGTTAAAAACTCCAAAATCTGTGGCATTCCAGCCCGCGCCGCCTGAACGACGCCGACGAGCAGCATGTGTTAAAATCCGACACATGCTGCTCGAATCACTTGAAGCTCACTGTTTCAGAAATTTGAGCGGCAAAGTCTCTTGGGGCGCGGGACTAAACATCATCTACGGCGATAACGGCCAGGGAAAAACAAACTGGCTGGAAGCCATTTACCTGCTCGCCACGTCCAAATCCTTTCGCACACAGAAACCACAGGAAGCCGTCCGCTTCGACGAAGAACTGGCCGTCGTGCGCGGGCGCGTCGCCCGTAGCGAGCAGGTTCACCGCGATTTACAGGTCGCGATTCAAAACAACACCAAAACGCTCAGCATCAACGGCAAACGCGAATCCGTCGCGCGTTACCTGGGGCAACTCCACGTTGTCGCCTTCACGGCGGATGAGTTGGAAGTTGTGCGCGGCGCGCCGGAAGCCCGGCGCAAGTTTCTCGACCGCGGCGTCGTTTCCATGCAACACGCCTACGTGCAGACGCTCTCCGATTATCAACGCGTCATCAAACAGAAAAATCGCCTCCTGCAAGACTCTGCCGACGCCGAACTGAGCGCCGCCGAGACAGCCACCCGCCTTGCCCCCTGGAACGAACAACTCGTCGGTCTGGGTGCGGCGATTCATCGCGCCCGCACCGACTATGTCGAACGAGTCAACGCCGTTCTCGAACGCCGCCTTTTCGGGCGTGAGGAAGTGACCGTGCGCTACGTTTCATCGCTCGAAGGGAAAGGCGATTTGAGCGACTACGAAACTCTGATCGCGGAGCGTTTGCAGTTTCGCATGCAGGCCGAAATGTCGGCCGGTTATTCGCTCATCGGCCCACACAGAGACGAATTGGAGGTGCTGTTTGATGGGCGGGACATACGTTCTTTCGGCAGTTCCGGTCAACAGCGTAGCGCATTGATAATACTTGACTTAGCTGCAATTTCGGTGTATCATTCCTGGCACAATGAGTATCCGGTTTTTCTGCTCGACGACGTGGATGCGGAGCTTGATCGGAAACGTATCAATCAACTGTTGGAATACCTCGAAGGCCGCACGCAGACCTTCGTCACGACCTCTAAAGAAAACCTCGTCGAGCAATATGCCGCGCATGCCGAAATTTTTGAAGTGAGAGATGGTCTGGCCGAATTGATCGACCCTTCCGACGGCCGGATTTCGACATCCTCGAAGGGCGCTTCCGGCATCTAAATCAAGAACGATTTTAGTCGTCTCCGCAACCGTTCTTAATCGGGCAAAAGTTGTTAATAGCAGTAAGAAAAGAGGGAATTAGTTTGTCAACAGCAATCAACACGAATAAGAAAAGCATGAGCTACGATTCAACTTCGATCACGGTTCTCGAAGGGCGCGAGGCGGTGCGCAAGCGTCCGGCCATGTACATCGGTTCGACCGGTGACATCGGCCTGCATCATCTCGTCTACGAGGTCGTGGACAACTCGATTGACGAAGCCCTCGCCGGTTACTGCGACACCGTAGATGTCACGATTCATCTCGATAATTCGATCACGGTCATAGACAACGGGCGCGGCATCCCCGTGGATTATCACAAGGGAGAGAAGAAATCCGCCGCCGAAGTCGTCATGACGAAACTCCACGCGGGCGGAAAATTCGACTCGAACGCCTACAAGGTGTCCGGGGGCTTGCACGGAGTGGGTGTCTCTTGCGTAAATTTCCTCTCTGAGTGGCTTCGTCTGGAAATCTGGAGGGATGGGTCGACTTACGAGCAGGAATACAAGCAGGGCATCTCTGTGGCGAAATTGGAGGCCACGGGAAAGACGCGCAAGCGCGGCACCAAGATCACTTTCAAGCCCGACTCGACCATCTTCGATGTCACGGAGTTCAGCTTTGACCGTCTCTCCGAGCGTCTGCGCGAAAAAGCCTTTTTGAACAAAGGCATCCGCATCACCATCCGCGACGAACGCGAGGAGACCGAACGCTCGCACGAGTTTTACTATAAAGGCGGCATCGCCGAGTTCGTCAAACACCTCAACAAGAATAAGAGCGTCCTGCACGATAAGCCTCTCTATTTTGAGCGAATTGGCGATGCGCTCTCGGTTGAAGTGGCGATCCAGTACAACGATGCGTATGACGAAAAGGTCTACTCGTTCGCCAACAACATCAACACGGTTGACGGCGGCACACACCTCTCCGGCTTTCGTTCGGCCTTCACGCGCACCATCAACGCCTACGCGCAATCTTCGGGGCTTGCCAAGAACTTCAAAGGTTCTCTAACCGGCGACGACGTGCGCGAAGGTCTGGTCGCGGTCATTTCCGTCAAATTGCCGCAGCCGCAGTTTGAAGGCCAGACCAAGGGCAAACTCAATTCGGATGTGAAGGGCGCGGTCGAGTCGTTCCTGAACGAGCGTCTGACGGAATATTTCGAACAGAACCCGACCGTCGCTAAAAGAATCGTCGGCAAAGCCGTTGACGCCGCCCGCGCACGCGAGGCAGCGCGCAAGGCTCGCGAGATCGTGCGCAAGGGCGTTATCGGTTCGACGATGCTCCCCGGCAAACTCGCCGACTGCCAGGAGCGTGACCCAACGCTATGCGAATTGTACATTGTAGAGGGTGATTCGGCGGGCGGAAGCGCGAAACAGGGGCGCGACCGGAAGAATCAGGCGGTTCTCCCGTTAAAAGGTAAAATCTTGAACGTCGAGAAGGCGCGTTTCGATAAAATGCTCGGCCACACCGAGATTAAGACGCTCATTACCGCGCTCGGAACGGGGATTGGCAAAGATGATTTCGACCTCGGCCGGCTCCGTTATCATAAGATCATCTTCATGACGGACGCGGATGTGGACGGGTCGCACATTCGCACGTTGCTCCTGACCTTCTTTTACCGGCAGATGCCGGAACTCGTTGAATCCGGACACGTTTACATCGCACAGCCCCCGTTGTTTAAAGTGAAACGGGGTAAGCGTGAGGAGTACATCAAAGACGAGCGTTCGATGGTGCGCTATCTTATGCGGCAGGCCACGAATGAGGCGAAGGTGAAATCGGGCGACGGGATGATGATTGAAGGGAAAGATTTGGCGCGTTCTCTGGAACAGATGGTCGAGTACAAGCGATATTGCGAGAAGTTGGTGCGTCGTCTGGGCAATGATGAACGATTGCTTACTACCTTGCTGAGCGCGTTTGCCGGTCGAAAGGGCGTCTTGCGTCGTGAGAAAAGCTCGAACCTGCGTAGCGTGTTCCAGAAAGAGAGTAGAGAACTGTTAGTCGCCGTCGAAGGGCAGCTAGACAAGGCCGGTTATCGAACTGATTTATTGACGGACGAAGAACACGGCTTATTGTCAATTGAGACGGTGGCTTCGAGCGGGACTAAAGTGTTGATCGACTGGAATCTTGCCAGTCACGTGGAGTTTCAAAAGTCAGTCGAACTCCACAAGGTTCTGGAGGAGAATTTGGCCGCGCCTTTCGTCTTCGGCGAAAACGGCACGAGCGAGCAGATCGAGACGCGCGAGGCTTTGCTGGATCGGGTGCTGGCGACAGCCAAGAAAGATTTAACTATCCAACGCTACAAAGGTCTCGGCGAGATGAACCCCGAGCAGCTTTGGGAAACGACGATGAACCCTGAGAAGCGCACGCTTTTGCAGGTTAAAATTGACGATGCGGTGGAGACCGATCAAATCTTCACGGTCTTGATGGGCGACGCCGTCGAACCGCGCCGCAAATTCATTGAGGACAACGCATTGGATGTGAAGAATCTGGACATCTAGTTCAGCCCCTGTTCAAGACGTGCTGCGGTTGAAAATTTGACACTTCGCAGCGGCTCGCTTAAAATGCCTTCCTTTCCTCCTGTGGATCATTGCCCGCTGCATGCAACTCGCGCATGCAGCGGCTTTTTTATGTGAGCTAAAGCACGTCCGTCGATCTGAAAATAAACCGCCGAACGCGTGCGGGCGAATGAAAGCCCTTAGTCGAAATTCCGTTTCGCACAAACAAAAGAGCGCGGTTGACAGGCCGCGCTCTTTTGTTTGTGCACAGGCGAGACGATTCGCGATAGCGCGTCCGCCTTCAAAATGTTGAACTGAAAAATCGTTAATAAAACTGGCCGCCACGGTGGCCGGCGAGCCAATCGAGTTAACTCTTATCTTTTGTCGCGCTGCTCACCTGCTCGTCTAAATCAATGCGCTCGGTTTGGGTCGCGCCCTGCTGATTGTAAACACCACCAGGGGCAAACTGCCCCTGCGCGCCGATGTCGAGCGATCGCGCGTTATCTTCCGTCAAAGTGTCGGGTTTCAAATCGTCATCTGCGGCGTCGCCGGGGATCGCGTTGGTTTGATCTTTGTCTGCCATGTCAAATTTGCTCCTTGTGCTTGTGATTTAGAAAGCCCCTTTATTCGCCGTAGCGGCGAACTCGAAAGCGATACAACTTAACATCCGCACCGGGCGGGATTCCGGCCTTGCGCGCGGCGATCTGCAATTGCTGTTCTGCGCTCTCGACGCCTTCTAGGTCGGGCAGGAGCAGACCGCGCCGCCGTCCTCGCTCATCTTCCACGATGAGGCCGTAGGTTTTAGGATCGAGTTCTTCAAAGCGAGCCGACTCGGGCGGCGAAAGCACGTCAACCGAGTAACGCAGGTCTGGTAGTTCGGAAATCTCGATTGGCAGAAAGCGGGGGTCGCGGGTCGCCGCGCTGATCGCGTTATGGATAAGTTCCTCGGCGAGAGTGGCCTTCACGGGTTCCACTGTGCCGATGCAGCCGCGCAAATCGCCTCCGCCGGTTTTGATGGAGACGAAACAGGCGGCACGTTGACCTAACAGTGACTCGCCGGAGACGCGCGGAACTTCGAGCACGCGCCCCTCCCGCACTAAAGTTTCGACGGAGCGGCGGGCGAGTTCGGGCAAACTCTCTTCGTGCCCCGCCGTCCCGTCATCAGCGTTCCCGAAAGATTCGGTGGCGTATGCGTTTACACTTGGTTCGCTCATTTCAGTTTCGCTGTTCGTCAACTGTTCGTGATGTCCGAGCCAGTTGAGCGACCATATAACCAACGCCGAAAGGCGCTTCGTAATGCAGCACTTCGCAGTCGCGTTTTGACAGGTCTTCCGCCCCGATAGCGACAAGCATCGAGCGGTAGCCACACTCTCCGGCGAGGCGTCTTAGATTTTGGTCAATCGCGACGATCCGGTCGGGCGCGTTCGCGCTGATGGCGGCGACGATCTGTTCGTCGAAGAGATACGCCTGCGGATTGTGACCGGCGGGAGCATCCGGCGTCAGACGGTGACTGAGATCGCCGCTTGCGACAAACGCAACGCTACGCCCAGACGCTTCGACCGCGCTCCTGATGCACTCGCCGAAGCGCAGGTGATCTTCGTTCGAGAGAAAACTATAACCGAGCGCGACGACGCGGCCGCGCCAGCCGTTGCGCAAAAGAAAATAGAGGGGCACGGCGGTTCCGTGATCGAGTTCGTAACCCTTGAGAGGCACGAGTTGGTAGCCGTGCCCGGCGGCGGCTGAACTGATCGCTTCGAGGAGTTCGGAATCAACGGGCGCGCTGATGGTCGCTTGCGGGGCGCGAAAGTTGCCGAAGTCTCCGCGCAGTTCCGTCTCGTGGTAAGCGACAAAGGCGCGCGCTTCGAGCGGCGCGTGGGGCGAGATGATGATGATCGTTTCCGCGCCGCACGCGATGATGCGTGCGGTCAGTTCGCGCATCGCATCAATCGAACCGCGCACTTCGGCCGCCGCTTCCCGCCCGACTTCAGGAACCATGATCGGCGGGTGCGGCACGATGCCGACGAAAACGAGAGAGCCAGCCATATTCACCGCCTTAAGCAAGTGAGTTGCAAAGTCTTCTCGGTCGATTCGGACGGTTACTGTCGGGGGCTCGGCAAACTTCGCGCGCGAAACATTAGCGACCGTCGAACCAAACTCTTTGAGGGATGGCTAAATTCTAACACATCACGCGCGCGGCATGACAAGCAGGCGCGGGCGCGTGTTCGCGACGCTCGCAGTGATGTAGTATACGCGCCACAACTAACGCGGAAGACGAATAGATAGCGAATGGGTGAAAGTGAAAAATTTGATGCGCTGATCATCGGCGCGGGGCCGGCCGGGTCGTTCGCGGCGGAGCGGCTGGCGCAGGGCGGGGCGCGCGTCGCTTTGTTTGACGGGCGACCTGCGGGCGAGCCGAAAGCTTGCGGGGGCGGCGTCACGTCGAAGGCGTTGAAGGCCTGGCCGCACCTGCTCGAAGCGATGGGGCGCACGGTCGGTGAAGTTGAGATGTATTCGCCCGCCGGCACGCGCGTGCGTCTCAAACTCGATGCGCCATTCGCTATCTATTCGCGCGTGGCGTTCGATTCCTACCTGCGCGACCGCGCCATCCAAGCCGGAGCGCACGTCATCTCGAAACGCGTGTCGGTCGAGCTTGACGGCGTCGAGCGAGAGGCTTGGACGGCGCGCGCGCGAAGCGGCGGGCGCTGGCAGGGGCGCGTACTCGTCGCAGCCGACGGCGCAAACAGTCCCATCGCGCGCCGACTCGCCGGCGCGCTGCCGAACGCGGAGATGGAAGTCGCTTTTGGCTATCGCGCGCCTTTGCCAAAGGGGGACGACGCGCCGACGGTCATCGCGTTCCTTCCCGGCTGGGTCGGTTACGCGTGGGCGTTCCCGCGCCTCGATCATATCTCCTTCGGCATCGCCACCTCGCAGGACGCCTTTGATCATCGCTCGCTCGATGCGCTGCTCTGGGATTTCATGATCGGCTATTACCGCATACGCGAAGACGCGCACGCGTCGCTCTGGTCTTCACGTGCGAAAGGTTCGAGCGAGGGCGAGCCGCACGGGGCGAAGATTGAAAAAAAACTGCGCGCCTCGGTGGATCGCTACGCGGCGCGCATCCCCGGTCTCGCGCCGGAAACATGGAACACGCGCCGCGTCGGCTCAGACACGTGGGCCTTGCTTGGCGACGCCGCCGGTTTCGCAGACCCCGTGACGGGCGAAGGCATCTACTACGCGTTGCGTTCGGCCGAACTTTTCGCGGAGGCTTATCTCGCGGGACGGACGGCTGACTATGAAGAGCGTTGGCGCGCGGACTTCGGGCGCGAACTGCGCCGCGCCTCTGCGATGCGCAGCCGCTTCTACGGCGACTTTCTCGGCGCGCCTTTCACCGACCGCATGATTGATTTCGCGCGCCTCCATCCAGGCATCCGGCGCACGCTGCGCGAACTCGTCGCGGGCGATCAAGGCTACGTCAACCTCAAGCGCACTCTCGCCCGCAGCGCATTATGGCCTTTGTAGTCGTTCGGAAAATTTTAATACCTGATCGCTCACTCGTTTGCGGACGGATCGGTGTAAGGAGCGAGGCGGCGTTTGAGTTCTTCGGGGACGGGAACGGATTCGAACGCGCCGCGCCGGACGGCGACGAGGACGAAGTGAGCTTCGGCGACGATTGAGGGGTCACCGTTGCGTCGCACTTCAAAGTTCAGCCGCAGCGATTTCGTGCCGACGCGCCCGACGTAGACGGAGACTTCGAGCAGGTCGTCCAACTGCGCGGCCTGCCGGAAGTCGCATTCGAGGTGCGCGCGCGGCAACCACACGTCGAGTTCGTCGAACATGCGGCCGTAGGGCAACCCGACGGCGCGGAATAGTTCCGTCTCGGCGATCTCGAAAAAACGTATGTATGCGCCGTAAAAGATGATGCGCGCCGCGTCCACGTCGCCCCACCTGACGCGCTCCTCAATGCGAAACTTCCACGCTTCCCTTTGTGTCTGGTTCATCGCTTCATCCAATCAATAATCCGTCGCGAAAGTGATGCGCGGGCGCGGAGAGTTGATTCATAAATTTTTTCAGGCTTCCAGGCGGCTCAGGAAATTTTCCAGCGCGTGATTGAACACCGCCGGGCGTTCGACGTTGGAGACGTGTCCTGCGTCCGCGATGACTTCCAGACGCGATCCTCGTATCTCTCGATTCATAAGTTCGGAGTCAGCGGGCGGTGTGATCGGGTCGAGGCCGCCGATGATGATGAGCGTCGGGCAATTTATCTCGCGCAGGAATTGCGTGTGATCCCTGCGCACGGCCATGCCACGCAGAGCCGACGCTGCCCCCTGCGGGACGGTGTGCAGAATCATCTCGCGCACGCGCGCGACGATTTCAGGGCGTTCGGCCTGCGTCGAAGGCGCGAGGAGCTTCGGCAACATCGCGTCGGCGATCATATGCATGCCTTCGTCGAGAACGCGCGCGGCGGTCTCTTCGCGTGTGAGACGCGCCTCGTCCGTGTCCGCTTGCGGGCGCGTGTCGGCGAGGATGAGCGCGCGCACGCGTTCGGGGAAGAGGCGAGTGAAGGCGAGCGCGACGTAGCCGCCCATCGAAAGCCCGCCGAGCACGACGCGCGCGATGCCCAACTCGTCGAGCAGCGCGGCCACGTCGCCGGCCATCTCTTCCATCGTCGCGGGTTCGCGCGTGGCAGTAGTCTCGCCGTGCCCGCGCAGGTCAGGGGTGATGACGTGGTAATGCTCCTTGAGTGATGCGACCTGTTCGCGCCAGAGCGTGCGGTTGAAGGGGAAGCCGTGCAGCAACACGACCGACGACCCCGCGCCCCACTCCTCGTAAGCCAACTCGATACCGCGCACGCTTGCAACGCTCATCGCGTCTCCTTTCGCATTAAAATGATCTTCTTAACTTTGCGCCCTTCGTTTCTATTTTGCGCTTTTGCGAGAACGATTTCTCGCAAAAGCGCAAAGTTGAAACGCAAGACGCGAAGGGTTGAACGACAAATTCAGACTGTTGAAATATCTCCGAAATTCACTCTCAAATCGGGGCGTAGATAGCATGCTATTTGCGCGAGCGTCAAACGCGCGGCGGCGTCCGTGCATCTAAATTGCGGCTACAATCAGCGTGATTTCCCGGTCGCGTCAGGCGCGTCGAGCGCGAATCAAACCACAGAAGGAAGCAGGAAATGAGCAGCAAGAAACACACGACGAAGGCGCAAATTTTTTCGGCGGCCGAACAGCGCGCGGCGCGTAGCGAGCGCATCGAGGTGAGAGATGCAGAGCCTTACGGCTGGATCGCTTTTTCCGAGGCGGGCACGGAACAGAACTATCACCTGTTTCGCGACCCGGAAACGAAGCGGTTGGTTTGCACCTGCGCCGACTTCATCTATCGCGGCGACGCCGAACCACGCTACGAGTGCAAGCATGTCTCCGCAACGCTCAAGTACGTTGCGCGGCAGTATCTCGAAAGGGACTATGACCCGCAGCTACAGTACGCGCGAGCCGCGTCGGAAGTCAGAGGCGGCACTCGACGCGCGGCATAACTTTCCAACTCACACGGCCGCGAGAGCCTCGCGGTAAACTTTTTCCGTCGCATCAACCATTCGTTCGAGACCGAAGCGCGCACGTGATTCTTCGCGTGCGCGTTCGCTTATGCGCGCGCGTTCATCGCCGTTCAGAAGCAGGTGAAGCATCGCGCGCGCGAGCGATCCGGCATCGCCGACGGGCACGAGTCGCCCGGTCATGCCGTCGTCGATCATCTCACGCGCGCCGTCCGTCTCGGTGGCAACGACGGCGACGCCGCACATCAACGCTTCGAGAGTTGCCAAACCGAAAGCCTCGGCGCGCGAGGCAGAGACGTAGAGGTCGAGCGAACTGATGAGCGGCGCGAGATCGGAGACGTGGCCGAGCAGCCGCACGTGGTCTTGTAGTTCGTATTCGGCGATCAAACTCTCAAGTCGCGCGCGCGTTTCCCCTCCGCGCGCGCCGTCGTCGCCGATGATGAGAAACTGCGCGTTCGTAAAATTCTCTCGACGCGTAATCGCCGCCGCCGCGCGCACGAAATCTTCCTGACCTTTGACCGGACTCAACTCGCCGACCGTGCCGACGAAGAGAGATGTGTTTGCGGAAAGCCTTCGCCGAAATCCAGCGCGGTCGAAACCCCTGAGCGCCTGATCAAGCCCTGCGACGGAGATGCCATTCGGGATGACGCGGATTTTTTCGACGGGGAAGATGCGTTGCGCAACGAGACCGCGCGCGACGCCTTCCGAGACGGCGATGACGCGCGCGGCCTTCGAGAGCATGAACTTGTGCAGGCGGTTCATGGCGAACGGCACATGGCGCGTGAGGATGAAGGGGACGCCCCCGGCGCGTCGCGCGGCGTATGCGGCGAGCGGGTAATCGCGCGCGAGGTGCGCGTGCACGATCTCGATTCCGTGTTCGCGCATGAAGCGTGCCAGCCGGGTCGCGCTCGGTAGATCGAGCGCGTTGCGCAGCGGGAGCGCGACGATCTGAGAGTCGGGAAGTCGTGCGAGTTTCACTTGCAGCGGCGACGCGGGCGAGAGGACGGCGTAAACGTCGTGGCCGCGTTCGGCGAGAGCGTTCGAGAGGTCGGCGAAATGTCTCTCGCCGCCGCCGAAAGTGCGCGCCGAACTGAGTTGGAGAATTTTCACGATCAGTCGTCGCCGGTCGTGCTGGCCGCCGACGAGGAAGATTTTACCGCGAACGGCGAGGCGTCGTAGCGCGCGAGCAGGTCGGCCGGATCGCGGTAGATATGGGCGCACCCGGCGGCGCGGAGTTCCTCTTCGGGGAAACCGCCGCAGAGGACGCCGATGGTGCGCAGGTTGATCTTGCCCGCCGCCTCCGCGTCGTAGGGTGTGTCGCCGACGACGACGGCCTCGTCGGCCTGCACGTCGCCGAGCGCGTCGAGCGCGGCCTCGAAGATGTCCGGGTGTGGTTTCGACTTCTCGGCGTCGTCGGCGGAAGTTTCTTCTTCGATAAGGTCTGTGATGCGCGCGAGTTCTTTATAAACTTTGAGTTCGTCCCGCTTGGCGGAAGAGGCGAGCGCGATGCGCGTGCCGTCCGCGCGGATGCGCTCGAAGAGTTCGCGCACCTGCGGGAAGGCGCGCACGCGCGAGATATATTCGCGCTTGTAGAGGTCACCGCGAAACTTCTCCATCTCTTCGCCGAAACGTTCGAGTTCCTCGGCGGAGAAGAAGACGGGCATCAACTGGTCGCCGCCCTTGCCGATTTGATGACGGACTTTTTCAAACTCGACTTCACGACCGTAGTGTCGAAAAGCTTCCTGCCACGCGCGCGCGTGTAGGTCAACCGAATCAACGAGCGTACCGTCAATGTCGAAAATAATAGCTTTGAGCATGAGTTAAATAAACTTCCTTCCCGTGTGTAATGAGGCTTAACATTACACCAGACGCGGGTGATGTGTCGTGTTCTCCAACGTAATTTCGCGCCGGCCGGCGACTTTAAGGCCGCGCGGCGAGTCGGCATAAAGTTTGCTGTTCAGTTATGCAAAACGGATCGGCCTTTTGAGTTAAGAGGGAAAAATTAGAGGAGGACTTTATGGCAAAACTCGTGACGGGACTATTCAAGACTCGCCTGGCGGCCGAAGCCGCCGTGGACGCGCTCATCAAACACGGCTACACGCGCGACGACATCAGCGTGCTCATGTCCGACGCGACAAAGAGTAAAGAGTTCGCGATTGAGTCGGGCACGCATGCGGCGGATGGCGCGGGGATCGGCGGCGCGGTCGGCGGCACGGTGGGCGCGGTGCTGGCGGCGATAGCGGCGGTGGGGACGAGC
>DATCWB010000042.1:0-5260 GCA_036566625.1 Pyrinomonadaceae bacterium | reverse complement strand
GCGTCCGTTATGGCGCTCACCCTGTTGGTGCTGTGTGCCGCAGTATCAGCTCAAACACTTCGGCCGGCGGATGATCCGAGAAACACCGCTCCGACCGTAGGCACAGGCGGCCCCGTTGGTGGCCCCACCGGACTCTTCACCGTTTACGACGGCCAGACGCTGCGTAAAGGTGAATTCACTTTCAGCATTGCCTACAGCAACTTTGACCGCGATCCGGGCAACGTGGACATCACGGAAACCCCGCTCAGTTTCCAGATCGGTCTCTCCGACCATCTGGAACTGTTCTTCAACACGGACGGCTATCGCGGCGTCAAGGTTAACAATCCACAGAACCTGTCGAGCTTCTATTTGCCCAACACCGCGATTAACACGCAGCGGCTGCTCAGCGTTAACGCGGCGGGCAACCCGACATTCGGCCCTAACACGTTGCAGAGCGGCGGGGCCATCGTGCTCGCGCCCATCAACGTCATTAACGGCGTGACCGGACAAATTCAGGGTACTCTGTTCCGCCCGGTGGGCAACCAGCCCTTCGTGCAGTTCCCATTCGCGGGTGGTTCGGCGGGCAACTTCCAGAACGGCTTTGCCGGCTTCAACCCGCGCTTCACCTTCACGCTGGCAGGGCCGACCGGCCCGAACGCCGGCGGCAGCAACTATGGCGCGGCGGCTAACTTCCCCGGCATCGGCTCGATCTTCGGCAGCATCCTGCCGGGCGTCGTGCTATCGCAGAGAATTGTGCCGGCGACCCTGACCACCAGTGCGCAGGTCGTGCCCGCGACGTTCACCGTCGCTCCGACCTACCTGCCGGATGCGCCCTTTATCAGCCGTCTGTACGGCGAGTCGGCCTTCGGCACGTTCACCATCGGTGCGAAGTATCGCTTCACGGGGCCGAACAACCCGTTCGGCATCGGGTTGATTCCGTTCTACCGGTTCTACGGCGATACGGCCGACGACCGTAGCGGCTTCAACCAGTTGCAGCGCGGCGCAAGCCCCGGCGGCAGCCTCGGCGATTTCGGTCTGATCCTGTTCGCCGACGGCCGTTTGAGCCGCAGCGTCAACGTCTCGGCCAACCTCGGCTACATCCTGAACAGCAACCCGCGCAGCGAGTTGTTGGGCGATGCGGCCTTGCTTGACCGTCCCGACGAGTTGTTGGGCGGCATCGGGATAGACTTCCCGGTCAACGAGCACTTCCAGCCGATCCTCGAAGTCAAGTCGGTGCATTACGTGGGCGGCAGAACGCCGAACTCGTTCCAGAACAATCCGGTTGATTTCCTGGCCGGTATTCGCGTGTTCCCGCGCCGCTGGATGGGCTTCAGCGCGGCCTACCGCGCGCACATGAATCAGCAGGGCAGTCGTATCTTCAACGACCGCTCGCCGTTAGATTTCCCGCGTGGCTTTGTCCAGTCGCAAGACCCGCACGGCTACATCTTCCAGTTCTGGGCCGGTCGCCGCAACGAACGCGCCCCCACCGTCGTCCCGAACAACCCGCCGACGACGGCCGTCTCGGCCAGCCCGTCGAGAGTGGTTTTGGCGGCAGACTGCGGGCCGGATCAACGTCCGAGAGAAGGCTGCACGGCCACCGGCAGCACGGTTCAACTCGCGGCTAACGCGACTGACCCTGATGGCGACACGCTGCTCTACACCTGGTCAACCACCGGCGGCCGCATCACGGGCGATGGCGCCAACGTGACGTGGGACTTGTCGGGCGTCCAGCCCGGCACGTACACGGCCTCCGTGGAAGTTGACGACGGTTGCGGCTGTATCGCGTTCTCTTCGACCACGGTGACGGTCGAGCGTTGCGAATGCGAGGTCATTCCGACGCCGACGCCGACGCCGATGCCTGAAGCGACGCCTGAAGCGACGCCGCTGCCTGCGCCGAGTCCGACCCAGTTCGATACCTACGGCCGTATCGCGCGTAATGACGAGAAAGCACGTCTCGACAACTTCGCGATCCAGTTGCAGAACGATCCGGGCGCGCAGGGCTACATCATCGCCTACGGCGGACGCCGTGGTGCGGCCGGTGAAGCTCAGACCCGTGCCGATTTCGCCAAGAACTACCTGGTGAACTCGCGCGGCATCGACCCGGGACGTATCGTCACGGTTGACGGCGGATTCAGAGAAGAGGCTACGACCGAACTCTGGCTCGTGCCGGGTGGCGCGACACCGCCCACCGCATCGCCTAACGTTGACGCGAGCGAGGTGCAAACCACACGCCCGCCGAGACGCGCGCCGCGAAGACGCGGCAGGCGAGACGATGACGAGTAGCCCGATAAAATAACGCTCGCGCCGCGGCCGCCAGACGTGCCGCACGCGACCTTAACCGAAGCGCGGGCGATGTTTCTCTACACGGAAGCATCGCCCGCTTCACTTTTGCCCACCGGCAAAGCGGCGAAATTTCGTACAACTGCCCCGATTGCATCCTGCATCTTAATGTGGGTTGAAATCCCACCAATGCTCGACGACAGGTGCATCGGGACGCTAGCCGGTCGCCGATGCGTTGCTGGTATAAGTATCCCCCCTGAATTTTAAACGCCAGATGCTACAGAGGAAGCTGATGACCGGGCCCATGAAAAAAATATCCCTATATTTAGTTCTTTTAACTCTAATCACTTCGCTGGCGTTGCCGCCACGGGCTGCCGTCGCCGCCACGCACTTCATTGACACCACTCAGGACGCCGCCGACCGCACTCTCAGTTGGTCGGTTGCCGGGCCGATGGGGGGCGACGTGCGCGAACTCGTCGTTGACCCGAGCGACCCGCAGCACCTTGTGCTCGGAACGATTGACGGGCAGATCTACCAGTCCAAGGACGGCGCGCGCACGTGGGCGCGTCTCGTGAATTTCAACCGGCCGAGCATCTATATTGACCACATCATTATCGACCCGCGCGATTCCAAGACCATGTACGTCGCCGCGCACAAGCACAAAGAGCCCGGCGGGTTCTTCAAGACGACGGACGGCGGCGAGACGTGGCGCGAGGCGACGGAATTTAAGACGGAAGCCCTCCACTCGCTGGAACAGGCGCCCTCCGACCCGAACATTTTGATCGTCGGCTCGAACCGCGGCGTCTACCGTTCGACCGACGCGGGTGAGACCTGGACGCAACTCCCGACCTCCGCCTACCCTGATATTCGCAACGTTGAATCCATCGCCGTAGACCCGCGCGACCCGGGCGCGATCTATGTCGGCACGTGGCACCTGCCGTGGAAGACGGAGGACGGCGGGCAGACCTGGAAGTCCATCAAGACCGGCATGATTGACGACTCGGATGTCTTCGCCATCGAGATTGACGAAACCCGCCCCAACCACGTCATCGCATCCGCGTGCAGCGGCATCTACGAGTCGCAGAATGCGGGCGCGAGTTGGCGCAAGGTGCAAGGTATCCCCTCACAGTCGCGCCGCACGCGCGACATCATGCAGCACCCGGCTGCCCCTTCGACGATCTTCGCCGGGACGACCGAGGGCTTCTGGCGTTCCGTCAATGGCGGTGATTCGTGGACGCTCACCACATCGCGCACGCTCGAAATCAACGCCATCGCCGCGCACCGGAAAGAGCCGCAGACGATCTACATCGGCACGAACAACTACGGCGTGATGGTTTCGCGCGACGGCGGTAAAAACTTCGTTCCGAGCAACGAGGGCTACAGCGGGCGGCGCGCTTACGCCATCACACCCGACCGCGAGCGCGTCGGGCGCGTCTACGCGTCCACGATCAACACGGCCACGGGCGGCGGCTTCTTCTTCGTCAGCAACGACAGCGGCGCGACGTGGCAGCCTTCTATGCGCAACATGCCGAGCCGCCTGATCGCCTACTCGATCCTGCAAGACCGCACGGATGGCAACATCATTTATCTCGGAACTAATCTAGGCATGTATCGCTCGGCCGACCGCGGTATGTCGTGGGTGCCCATCGGCGCGCCAAACGTCAAATCGCCCGTCGCCAAACCGGCAAAGAGGCGCGCGCCCGTGTCGGCCGCCGCCCGCCGCCGCGCTGCCGCTTCTTCGAGAACGAACACGGCGGCCGAAGAGACGAGCACCGCCCCGCCCGTCGCCGTGCCCGCAAAACGCGCCGACGACATGGTGAAGCGTGCGCAGGCGGCTTTGAACGCGGCGGGCTACAACGTAGGCACGCCCGACGGGCAAGCGGGCACGCGCACGGTCGCCGCTGTCAGGCAGTTTCAGGCGGCGAAGCAACTGCCGCAGACGGGTAAGTTCGACGACGCGACTTTGACCGCGCTCGGCCTCGGCGGCGGCAAGCAGTCGTTCGGCATCGAGCAGGGAATTCAGAACGCGCCCATCGCTTTGACCGAAACCATCAACGCGCTCTCATATCTGGCGGAAACCGACGGCACTTTAAAGATTCTCGCGGCGACCAACAACGGACTCTACCGCAGCGCCGATCCGGCGAAGGGCTGGGAGAAGATGCCCTTCGGCGCGGGACTCGACGCGCGCACCCTGTCGGTCTCAACGAGCGCGCAAAACCCGCAGACCATCTACGTCGGCACTTCAACCTCCGGCGTGCTCGTCTCGCGCGACAGCGGGCAGACGTGGCGCGAGATTGAGGGCATTCCAAACGGCATTCCAAAGGGCGTGCCCGTCAACATCATCGAACAAGACCCGCAGCGTCCCGCCTACGTCTACGTCGGCACGTCGCACGCGCTATACGTCTCGCACGACGGTGGCGAGACATGGAAGCGACGCGGCGGCAACCTGCCCTATGGCAATTTCACGAGCATTCTCATCAACCCGAAAAACACCGACGAGATTTTCGTCGGCAGCGCATACGAACGTGCCGATGGCAACGGAGTTTTTCATTCGATGGATGCGGGTCAGACCTGGAAACGGGTTGACCCCGAACTGCCGAGCCGACGCGTGTGGGCGCTCGCCTTCGACACGCGCGAGTCCGGTAAGCTGCTCATCGGCTCACATTCGGCGGGCGTCTACATCGCCGAGCGCGGCCTGAGCGAGACAACGGCGGTCGTCCCAACGCAACCGTAACCGGCAATCTTTGAACGGCCGAAGCCTTCAGCAAGAGCAGGGAAATGGTCAACGGGTGACTGCTAAATTCCGTTGACCATTTCCCTTTAACTTTAAGGATTCCGACACGCCTTTCGTCACTCGCCGGTCAACGCTCCCCATATTGCCTTGACAGCCTTGCGCGTGGGCGTGTACATTTTCGGCCTACCCGGTCAAGCGACTGGTGATTACCGGATCACGCGGGTGATCCACGGGCACGACAGAAACCGAAACCTTTTTTTAAATTTT
>DATCWB010000041.1:0-5830 GCA_036566625.1 Pyrinomonadaceae bacterium | reverse complement strand
AAGGATACTTTTCATAACTCCTTTCTCGCCCCCGGCGTGAGAATTTTTTCTCACGCTCTCACGCCGCTTTCCGCATAATTCATTCGCGCCGTAACTTGTCCGAAGTTCCCGGCGCGCCCTGACAAAAGAGGTTGTCGCTATGAAGTTCGCGCCCCACGTCGTCGCCATCACGCGCCGCATCACCTTCGCACTCTGCCTCTGCACGGTCGCCTCGGGCGTCGCGGGCGGGCAGGAAAAACCTTCCGGCAAAACTGACGCCCCGGCCAAGACGGCCACCGCCGCATCCGCTGCTCAGGCCGCCGTCAAAACTTCCGTCATCACGCCGTCGATGACGCCTGCGGAACTCGCGCGCGCGGCCTTCAACGCGCAGGGCGGCGAGAAGTTTCGCAAGCTGAAGAACATGATGCTCACCGGCTCCGTAGACCTCTACGCGCCGAACTCAACGCAGTCGTTGACGGGACGGTTCGGCATGATCGTGGCGGGCGATAAGCTGCGGCAGGATGTGCAGTCGCCCATCGTCAGTTTCCAACTCATCTTCGACGGCGAACAGAGCTATTCCTCGATGCGCGGCATGAACCCCCCGCCGCTCACGAAGTTCGGCATCCACGTGCTCGCCAAATTCGACCAGCCGGGCTACGCCATTACCGCGCTCCCCGATAAGAAGAAGGAGCGCGCCTTCCGTATCACCGACGCCGAAGGCAACAGCACGGACTACTATGTCGAAGCGGCTACGGGTCGCGTCCGCCGCTTCGAGATTCCCTACAACAGCATGACCTATATTTTCGAGTACAAGGGCTTCCGCGAACTCGACGGCGTGCTCGTGCCCACGAGCTTCGCGCAAAAGCTGGCCGCGCCGCAAGGCGACTTCATCGCCGAGTTCAAGGTCAAAGAAGTGAAACTCAATCAGGAACTGCCCGACGACGCCTTCAAGATTCCCGAACAATAAACAGCCGGGGCAAGGGGTAAAGGGGAAAGGGTAAGGGGGAAAGGATAAAGCGCGCGGCTTCTCCTTTCCCCCTTACCCTTTTCACCTTCGCCCGGTCTTATCTTCCTAGACGCTCAAAATTTCCTGCTCTTTGGTCTTCGCCAGTTCATCAACTTTGCCGATGTAGGAGTTCGTCAATTTCTGAACTTCTTCCAGCCCGTCGCGCTCGTTGTCTTCGGAGATGGTTTTGTCCTTGAGCATCCGCTTGAGCCGTTCGTTCGCGTCGCGCCGGATGTTGCGGATGGCCGTGCGGTGCTCCTCCGCGAATTCGTGCACCTGCTTCGCCAGTTGCTTGCGCCGCTCCTCCGTTAGCGCCGGTATGGGCACGCGCACCATCTTGCCGTCGTTCGACGGGTTCAGGCCGAGGTCGGCGGTGCGAATGGCCTTCTCAATCGCGTTGAGTTGCGACTGATCCCACGGTTGCACGGCCAGCATCTGCGGGTCGGGCACGCTGATCGAGGCCATCTGGTTGAGCGGCGTCGGCGTGCCGTAGTAATCAACCACGACCGGGTCTAAGAGCGTCACCACCGCGCGCCCCGTGCGCACGCTCGACAGCCTCCGGCGCAAATCGTCAACCGACGCCTCCATGCGCGGCCGTGTCTCTTTAATCACATCTTTCTCGCTCATACTTTTCTCCGTGACAGGTGACAAGTGACGGGTGACAGGAAAGACAAGTATTAATCTTGTCACCTGTCACCCGTCACTTGTCACGGCTTTTCTGGTTTCTCCATGCACACCGTCGTGCCGACGCCTACCTCGCCCATCACGACCCGCATGATGTTGCCGGGCTTACGCATGTTGAAGACGACGATGGGCAGCCGGTTGTCCATGCACAGCGAGATGGCCGAGGCGTCCATCACCTGCAATCGCTGCTCTAAAACTTCCTGGTACGTGATGCAATCGTAACGCGTGGCCGTCGCGTCTTTCATCGGGTCGGCGTTGTAGATGCCCTCGACCTTCGTCGCCTTCAAGATCACTTCGGCCTTGATCTCAAGCGCGCGCAGGGCGGCGGCCGAGTCGGTCGTAAAATACGGGTTGCCCGTGCCGCCCGCGAAGATCACGATGCGCCGCTTCTCCAGGTGGCGAATGGCGCGGCGGCGGATGAACGGCTCGGCCACTTCCGGGATGTTCAGGGCGGACAGGATGCGCGTGTGGACGCCCTCCGTCTCCAGCGCGTCTTGCAGGACGCAGGCGTTCATCACGGTCGCGAGCATGCCGATGTAATCCGCGCTCGAACGATCCATGTTGCCCGCGCTCTTCGAGACGCCGCGGAAGATGTTGCCGCCGCCGACGACGACCGCCACCTCGACGCCCCGGTCGTGGACGGCCTTCACCTCTTCGGCCACCGTGCGCGCCACGTCAACGTCAACACCGTAGTTCTGCGCGCCCATCAAAGCCTCGCCGGAGATTTTTAAAAGTATCCGGCGATACACGGGCGCGCTCTGATCGGCCATCTGTGTCTCGACTGTGCTCATTAGTTTCCCGCGAGCGCGGCCACTTCGTTGCCGAAATCTTCGTCGCGCTTCGCCAAGCCTTCACCCATTTTATAACGGGCGAAACGGCGGACGGTAATGCGTTCGCCCGTCTTGGAAACCTTCTCCGTCAAGAGGTCGCCGACCGTCTTCGCCGGGTCTTTGACGAAGGGCTGGTCGAGCAAGACCGCTTCCTCGTAGAACTTGTTCAGGCGGCCTTCGACGATCTTGTCGATCACGGCGTCGGGCTTGCTGGCATTCTTCGGATCGTTTTTGGCCTGCGCGCGCGCGATCTCGCGCTCCTTGTCGAGGTCGCCCGCCGGAACTTCCTCGCGCGTCACGTAGCGCGGTTCGGCCGCGGCGACGTGCATGGCGATATCCTTGATGAGCGATTGAAACTCTTCCGTACGCGCCACGAAATCGGTCTCGCAGTTGACCTCGACGAGCACGCCGACCTTGCCGCCCATGTGGATGTAAGAGCCGACCGCTCCTTCGGCCGCGACCCGGCCCTCCTTCTTCTTCGCCGACGCGAGGCCGCGCTTGCGCAGCAACTCGATGGCCTGCTCCTCGCTCCCCTGCGCTTCCGTCAAAGCGTTCTTGCACTCCATCATCCCTGCGCCCGTTTTCTCGCGCAACGACTTCACCGATGCCGCTGTAATCTCTGCCATGATTGCTCTCCTGATTGCTGTCAGCCGACGGCTGATGGCTCTACTTAAAATAAAGCGCAGCCCGGCGGTTTGTCCGCTGTTGGAGGCTGCGCTTCGCCGAAAAATCGAATCTGGACTTGGTTGTAACTTACTTCGCGACGCCGACCGACTCCGCACCTTTCGTCTGATGGGCGTCGTCCGGACGGGGCAGCGTTGACTCGTCTTCCCCGCCGCCGCTCGCCCCGCGCACCGGCGCGCCCGTGCCTTCGACCGGGTGGTCGCCGACACTGTCGGGCTGTTGACCCGTGCGGCCGAAGCCGATGTTGCCGGGAACGGACACCTGCGTCTCGACGGAAGGCGCGCTCGCGCCCATGTCTGTGAAATTCTGCGCTTCGCGGCCGGGGTCACGCGCCGTCGTCACGCTTGACGTGCCGTCGCCGCTCGCGCTCAGGGAACTTCTCGTGCCCGTGTCGGTCGTCGCCCCGCCGCCGCTCATTGCCGCCGCGTCAACTTCCGCGCCGTCTTCGTCCGCTGCCTTCGAACGCATCTCCTGCCCTTCGACGACCGCATCGGCGATGCGCGAGGCGAAGAGGCGAACGGCGCGCAGCGCGTCGTCGTTGCCGGGGATGACGTAATCAATGCCTTCGGGCGAGCAGTTGGTGTCAACGACGGCGATAACGGGGATGCCAAGGCGGTTCGCTTCCTGCACGGCGATCTCTTCCTTGCGCACGTCGATGATGAAGAGGGCGTCGGGCAAACGCGTCATGTTCTTGATGCCGGAGAGGTTCTTCTCCAGCGTCTCGCGCTCGCGGTCGAGCTTGATGCGCTCCTTCTTGGTCAGCATCTCGTAGCGGCCGTCCGTCTGCATCGCTTCGAGGTCGCGCAGGCGTTTGATGGACTTCTGCACGGTCTGGAAGTTGGTCAACAGTCCGCCGAGCCAACGCTGGTTGATGTAATACTGGTTGGCGCGCGAGGCTTCTTCGCGGATGGCGTCCTGCGCCTGTCGCTTCGTGCCGACGAAGAGGATGGTGCGCCCGCGATCTTCCGAAGCCATGTTCGTGACGAACCCGATGGCCTCGCGAAACATCTTCTGGGTCTTCTGCAAATCAATAATGTTAATGCCGTTGCGCTCGCCGAAAATGTATTCCTTCATCTTCGGGTTCCAACGCCTGACTTGATGGCCGAAGTGGACGCCGGCCTCCAAGAGTTCTTTCATCGTTACCGTGACTGCCAAAAGAGAGCCTCCTTAGGTGATTGGTTTAATGTACTCGCCGCGCCCGTTCTGAGACTCCCCCGAGGGAGGCGCAACCAACCCGGACAGCGACAATGGATTTGCGACAGTGACAATAAAACAGTGACGAGTGACGAGTGACAAGATTAAAGCGTTTTGCTTGTCACTCGTCACTCGTCACTTGTCACTGAATTCTTATCGTTTCGAGAACTGGAAGCGCTTGCGTGCGCCCTTCTGCCCGTACTTCTTGCGTTCCTTGATGCGCGGGTCGCGCGTGACGAGACCGGCCTGCTTCAGGGTGGGGCGAAGTTCGGCGTTGAACTCCATCAGGGCGCGCGTGATGCCGTGGCGAATCGCACCGGCCTGACCGGCGGGGCCGCCGCCGTCAACGTTGACGAGGATGTCGAATTTCGACGCCGTCTCAGTCAATTGCAAGGGTTGGCGGATGACCATGCGCAACGCCTGATTGGGGAAATACTGGTCGAAGTTTTTCTTGTTGACCTGAATCTCGCCCGTGCCGGGGCGCAGGTAGACGCGCGCCGTCGAAGTCTTGCGCCGTCCCGTTCCGTAATACTGAGTGTCAGCCACGATGTTTCGTCCTTAGAAATCTGAAAAGGTGTTGAACTACTGCTGTTGCGCCAACTGTCCGGTGAGCGGGTCGAGCGCAAGCGTCTGGGGCTTTTGCGCCGTGTGCCGGTGGTTGGCGTCGGCGTAAACTTTGAGCTTCTTGCCCATCGCGCGCCCCAGTTTGTTCTTCGGGAGCATGCCGCGCACGGCGAGTTCGATGACGCGCTCGGGGTGTTTGGCGAATTGATCCTTGACGCTGATTTCGCGCAGGCCGCCCGGATAGAGCGTGTGATGGCGATAGACTTTCTGCTCGGCCTTCGAGCCTTTGAAGACGGCCTGGCGCGCGTTGATGACGATGACGTGATCGCCCATGTCCATGAAGGGCGTCCACTGCGGGTTGTTCTTGCCCGACAGAATGCGCGCCACTTCCGTGGCGAGCCGCCCGACCGTCTGCCCCGCCGCGTCAACGACGTACCATTTGCGTTTTTCTGCGAGACCCTGCCCGCTGGGAAAGTATGTTGACATAGATAACTCTCTCGGAAAATAGCGTCTGAAACGCGAACGAGTAGAATACTTAACGGGGCGGAAAATTGTCAAGTTAAAGAGCGCGGTTAAGTGCGTGAGGCGCGACGATTTGCCGCGAATTCGCCGCGACCTGTGATGAAGGCATCCCCTGCCTGACGAAGGGGCTGTTAACTGCCGCCGCTCGCGCTGCCACGGCAAAAGAGGCTCTCAGGTGCGTTGCCCTGAGAGCCTCTTTCGGTTTTGGCGGATCGGAACTCGCTTACGGCTTGTCGGTCGTCGCCGGGCTTGGGTCGCCGGTGTTGCGCTTCAACTTCGGCGGCGCATCCTTTTGGTCTTTCTGGTCGCCCGTCGTGGTGGTGCCGGCCGGCGCGTCGGGCGGGGCGGGCGTGCGGCGTTTGAGCGT